>JANYBE010000216.1 GCA_025360945.1 Rhizobacter sp.
GTACCAGAAGACATGGCCGCCGTGCTTCGCAAGACGAATGTCCTGCTCGTAGCGGGTCTTGAAGATAAAGCGCATCGGGCTTGGACCTCAGACCTTCTTGCGCAGCGTCTCGCCGAACAGGCCGCTGGGCTTGACGACGAGCATGATCAGCACGACGACATACGCCGCGATGTCCTTGAATCCCTCAGGCAGATAGAACCCGGCCATGGCTTCGACGACGCCGATGATCAGGCCGCCGACGATCGCACCCGGCAGGCTGCCAAAGCCGCCGACGACAGCCGCTGGCATCGCCTTCAAGCCGATGAAGCCCATGTTCGCGTGCACGAAGGTGATCGGTGCTAACAGCAGCCCCGCGACCGCCGCTACCGCCGCCGCGAGCCCCCAGACGAGTCCGTTTAGGCGCTTCACCGGGATGCCCATGTAGTACGCCGCGAGCTGATTCTGCGACGCGGCCTGCATTGCGACACCGAGCTTGCTGTACTTGAACATCGCGTATAGCGCGGCGCTGAGCACCAACGTCGCGGCGATGATGACCATCTGCTCCACATTGAGCACCAGGCCGGCAGCGTTCCAGACCTGGTCCTTGTAGGGCACGGGCAGCGTGCGCGTCTCGGTGCCCAGGCCCGGCACCATCGTGATCGCGCCACGCGCGACGTAGCCGATGCCGATAGTCAGCATGACGATGGAGAACGCCGGCTGGCCGAGGATGGGCCGAATCACGAGCCGCTCGAGCACGATGCCAAACGCGCCCATTGCGAGCACGGCGCAGACGAACGCGAGCCAGAAAGGCAAGCCCAACGCACTCATCGCGATCAGGCCAATGAACGCGCCCAGCATCATCAACTCGCCCTGCGCGAAGCTGACCGTTTCGGTCGCCTTGTAGATCAACACCACGCCGAGCGCGATCAGGCCGTAGATGCAGCCCTGTGCGATGCCGCTGATGATGATCTGAATCGCCTGCAGCAAGGGCAAAGTCTCCGGTCAGGGCCGTGCCCGTTGCAGGGCTCGATGCGGCTTGTTATTCTCGGCTCGCCAAGCAAGCAATTGCTTTGTAACGATCTGGGCTGATCTGTGTCAGCGTAGAAACCCGAAACCGCACCCGAAGCCACGCGCTCATGCCGGCCAAACCCCGCACCACCAAAGACAAGACCCCCGCGGCCGCACCCGACAATCGGCGCGCCGACCTGATCCGCGTCGCGGCGCGCCTGTTCCGCGAGAAAGGCTTCGACGGCACCACGATCCGCGACATCGCGCACGCGGTGGGCATGCGCTCGGGCAGCCCGTTCTATCACTTCGCGAACAAGCACGAACTATTGATGGCAGTGATGGAAGAAGGCCTACGCCTCGGGCTGGACCGCACGGAAGAGGCGCTGGCCGAGGCCGCGCTGCCGGCAACCGAACGGCTGCACCGGCTCGTGCGCACCCACTACGGCATCCTGCACGACACCGGCAGCGACTTTATCCCGGTGATGCTTTACGACTGGCGCTCGCTGCCGTCGCAGTACAAGCGCCGCATCATCGAGTTGAAAGACCGCTACGACGCCATCTGGCAACGCACGCTCGACGACCTTCATGCACAAGGGCTTGTGCGCGCTGACGCGAAGCTCGCGCGGCTGATGATTCTCGGCGCGATCAACTTCTCGGCGACGTGGTACCGCGCCAAACCGCGCTCGGCCAAGCGGGTCGATCTGGATGAACTCGCGGCGCAAACGGTCGCACTCGTACTGCACCCGCCATGAGCGAAGTCACCATCGAACGCAACGACGTGGTCTGGACGATCACCATCAACCGCCCCGAGGTGCGCAACGCAGTCGACGGGCCGACGGCGCACGCGCTCGCGGCCGCGTTCCGCGCGTTCGACGCTGATACACAGGCCTGCGTTGCCGTGCTCACCGGCGCGGGTGGGCAGTTCTGCGCCGGTGCCGATCTGAAGGCTGTGGCCGGCGGATTCGCCAACGGCTCCCGCGCCAACCCGCTCGACAAGGACATGAGTTCGGACGGCCCGATGGGGCCGACACGACTGCGCCTGAGCAAGCCCGTGATCGCGGCCGTCGAAGGCCACGCTGTCGCCGGTGGACTCGAGCTTGCGCTGTGGTGCGATCTGCGCGTGGTCAGCAGCACGGCCGTGTTCGGCGTCTACTGCCGGCGCTTCGGTGTGCCGCTGATCGATGGCGGCACGGTGCGCCTGCCGCGGCTGATAGGCGAGAGCCGTGCGCTCGACCTGATCCTGACCGGCCGGCCCGTCGCCGCCGACGAGGCGCTAGCGCTCGGTCTCGCGAATCGGGTCGTGCCGGCAGGCGAGGCACTCACGGCGGCACGCGACCTCGCTGCACAAATCGCCGCGTTCCCGCAGCGCTGCATGCGCAACGACCGCGCGAGTACGTTGACGCAGCACAGTCTGCCACTGGTCGACGCGCTTGTACACGAATTCGCGCTCGGCCTGCACACCTTGCAATCGGGTGAAACGGTAAGCGGCGCACAGCGCTTTATCGACGGCGCCGGGCGTCACGGAAAGGTCGAAAAGCCCTGAGCGCGTCCGCCGAAGGGACGTGTCCGAAAACGGCGAGCCCTGCTGCGTGAGCTGCCCATAATCGGGGCATGCATTCCCTCGACGACAGCGCCGCGTACCAGGTCATCAGCGCCCGTGATGCGCGCTTCGATGGGCGGCTGTTCGTCGGAGTCACATCCACCGGCATCTACTGCCGCCCGATCTGCCGCGTGCGCACACCGAAGTCCAAGAACTGCCGCTTCTTCGCAACGCCTGCGCAGGCCGAGGCTGCGTCGTTCCGCCCGTGCATGAAGTGCCGGCCCGAGCTCGCGCCCGCTGCAGGCTTCGCGTGGTCCGTGATGGACGCGTCGCGCACGCTCGCGCGCCAGGCGGCCGATGCACTCGACGAGCAGGCGGCGAGCGGCGACGCAAAAAGCCTCGTCGATATGGCCGAACACCTTGGCGTCAGCGACCGTCACCTGCGTCGCATCTTCCAGACCGAACACGGCGTGACGCCGCTGCAGTACGTGCAGACGCGTCGCCTGCTGCTCGCCAAGCAGTTGCTCACCGACACGCGACTACCGGTCGCACAGATCGCGCTGGCCAGCGGCTTCAAC
>JANYBE010000219.1 GCA_025360945.1 Rhizobacter sp.
GCTGCGCGAGATCCGTGACGCACTGAAGAAGTGACTTCCCCGGCGGCGCGGACGGGGCGCAATTAGCCCTCATATTTGGGCTCATACTTGACGATGTAGTTGCAGGCTAGGCGCATTGCGCCCGCGCTTGCGATGCTGTGCCACACCGCCCGAGATGACCCAGAACGACCCACGACTGCAGGCCGCGCTCGACGCGGCAACCCACCCGATCCGCGCCACCATGGCCGCGGTGGCCGGTCGTGCGTCGCAGGCGCTGGTGACGCAGGGGCAGGCCAGTACACGCATCGCCGAGCGCGAGCTGCTCGCCACGACCCAGTTTGAACTGCGGCGCAACATGAACGTGTTGCAAAGTGTGTTCGCCACCGAGATGAGCACGCGCATCAACCAGGAGCTCGTGCCGCGCGAGACCGGCCGGCGCAAGTTAGCCGAAACCGACTGGCAGTCCCTCAGCCTGGTCGACGACTCCGAGATGGAAGAGCTGATGTTCGCCGACCGCATCAGCCAGCAGATTTCGCACGCTTGCGAGGGCGAGTTGCGTGAGCTCAGCGCTTACATGGGTTCGCTGCTCAAGTCCGGCCGCGCCGACCAGGACCGCAACCCGCTGCGCGCCGAAGTGATCGGCGCCTCGCTTTACCGCGGCATCGAAGCCGTGACCAAGGAACCCGAGTCGCGCAAGCTGCTCGCACGCGAACTCGGCGCCGCGATGGCCAAGGCCATGCCCGAGTGCTATGCGCAGGTGCTGCGCGGTCTGCAAGCGAGCGGCGTGAAGCCGCTCGAGCTCAGTGTGCGACAGGTCGAAGGCCCTGGTAATCAATTGCCCGGACTGAACTCGGCCTATGCAACGCTGAACAGCACGCGCAGCCAGGCGGCCGAGCTCGATGGGCGCTCGGTCGACGCGGACAACGAGGGCCGGCACAGCGGCCATGGCGGCTACGAGCCGCGCCCGCTGCGCGGCAGCGGCTCGGCCAGCCTGCACGGGCCGACCACCTCGGGCGCAGGACGCGGTTCTTCGCGCTCGGGGGCGAGCTCGCGCTCCGGCCTGACGCCGAGCCAGGCCGACGCCCAAATGATGGCGCTGCTGCGCCACCTCAGCGCCGCTTCCAGCCGTTCCGGCGAGTTCGACATGACACCGCGTGGCGGCGGATCACGTGGCACGGGCAGCACGGCCGGCGGCGTCAGCACGGCAGCGACCGGCGGCGGCGATCTGACAAGCATGAACGGCGCGAATCCGGCCTACGTCGGCGACGGCCTCACCGGCCTGATGGCCGTGAACCTGATCCGCGCCCACCGCGAGGAGCTTTTGCAGGCCTCGACTGGCAAGCTCGATCACATGGTGATCGACGTCGTCGGCAGCCTGTTCGACCAGATCCTCTCCGACACCCGCGTGCCGCCGCAGATGGCGCGTCAGATTGCCCGGCTGCAGTTGCCGGTGCTGCGCGTGGCGCTCAGCGACTCGAGCTTCTTCTCGTCGCGCCGGCATCCAGTGCGCCGCTTCGTGAACCGAATCGCGTCGCTGGCCTGTGCTTTCGACGATTTCGACGACGGGCCAGGCAAACAATTTCTCGAGCGCGTACGCGCACTGGTACAGGAGATTGTCGAGGGCGATTTCGACCAGGTCGATATCTACACCGCCAAACTCACCGAACTCGAGGCCTTCATCGCCGAGCAGACGCACAGCGAGTCGCAGGTGCAGGGCACGGCCATCACGCTGGGCAGCAAGGAGAGCGAGCTGCGCCTGCAGCAGCGCTACATGATGCAGTTGCAGGGTGCGCTGCAGCCGATGACGCTGCCGCCCTGGCTCAACGAGTTTTTGCCGCAGGTCTGGGGCCAGGCGCTGGTGCTCGCGGCGAGCCGTGACGGCCCCGACTCCGACCGCGCCAAGCGCTACCGCCGGGTGGGCCGCGATCTGGTCATGAGCATCATGCCCAAGGGCTCACCGACCTTGCGCAAAAAGTTCCTGATGGCGTTGCCGCCGCTGATGAAGGACCTTAACGAAGGCCTCGCGCTGGTCGGCTGGCCCGATGCGGCGCAGCGCGAATTCTTCGGCAAGCTGTTGCCAGCGCACGCCGAATCGCTGAAGGGCTCGGCACAGTCCGAGCTCGACCACAACATGATGGTCAAGCAGCTCGAGGCCATCTTCAACACGCCCGTGCCGACCCGCGAGACCCTCTCGAGCGCGGACCCTGTGCCCGAGGTCGCGCCCGAGGTCGTCGCCCGCCGCTTTTCGCAGGAAGAGGCCGAACGCGTCGGCCTCGTCACCGAGAGCGCGGTCGACTGGTCGGGCGTGGTCGACATCGACATCACCGCCGAGGACGACGACACCCAGGCCGGCCCCAACACCGAACCGGGCGAAGCGGCTTCGGCGCGCCTCGCGGCGATCGCGGTCGACCTCGACCTGAACAGCGCCGACCCGGGCGAGCCCTCGCGCGGGCCGCAGCTGTTCGACCACATCCGGCTCGGCTTCGCCTACCAGATGCACCTGAAGGACGAGTGGCAGAAGGTGCGCCTGACGCACGTCAGCGCGGGCCGCAGCTTCTTCGTGTTCACGCGCGGCAAGCGCCACCAGGAAACGATCTCCATGACGGCGCGCATGCTCGCCCGCATGTGCGAGACCGGGCGCATGCGCGCAGTCGAGAGCACCTACCTGATGGAGCGCGCGACGCAGCGCGCGCGCAAGCAGCTCGCCGCGTTGGGCACGCCGACCCGCAGCTGATCAAATGGCCAGCCGGCGCGCCATGCGCAGCGCCGCGCTCAGGCTGCTCGCGTCGGCGCGGCCGCTGCCGGCCAGATCGAACGCGGTGCCGTGATCGGGGCTCGTGCGCACGAACGGCAGACCCAGCGTCACGTTCACGCCGTGCTCCACGCCGAGGTACTTGACCGGAATCAGGCCGTGGTCGTGCGTCATCGCGATCACGATGTCGAATTCGCCCGGATGCTGCGGCGTGTTGCGCGCACGCATGAAGACCGTGTCCGGTGCGAACGGGCCCTGCGCGGCTATGCCCTCGGCACGCGCCTGCGCAATGGCCGGGCTGATGATGCGCAGCTCTTCGTCACCGAACAGCCCGCCTTCGCCCGCATGCGGGTTCAGCCCGGCAACCGCGATTCGCGGCGTGGCCTGACCCCAGCGGGCAGCGCTATGGTGCGCGATGCGCAGGGTCTGGAGCACCGCATCGAAGGTGATCGCGTCGATCGCGTCGCGCAGCGCCATGTGAATCGTCACCAGCACCGTGCGCAGCTCGTCGTTGGCAAGCATCATGCGAACCGCGGGCGGGGTACCGCCGGGTGCGCTGAGCGCTTGCAGCATCTCGGTATGGCCGGGGAACGGCACGCCCGCGGCAGCGAGCGCCTCCTTGTGGATCGGTGCGGTCACGACAGCGGCGATCTCGCCGTTCAGCGCCAACTGCACTGCATGTTCGATGCAGGCCGCGGCCGCCGCGCCGGCACGTGCGTCGACGCGACCGAGCTTTGCTGCCATCAGATCGGCAACCAGGCCATCGACTTGCAAGACTGGCACGCAATTCGGCGGCACGTCGAGTGCATCCGCCGCGCGCTCGACGCGCGCCACCGCAAGCAGGCCGCCGGTCGCCGCGGCAGCGCGGCGCATTACCGCGACGTCGCCGAGCACGACGCAGCCAGCGCTCGCCGGCGTGCGAAACAGCTTGGCGATGATCTCGGGGCCGACGCCGCAGACGTCGCCCATCGTCAGGGCCACGGGCAACGAAGGCGAGTCAGTGCGCATGCCGCATTGTCGCCAATTGACGTTGCACGGCTTGGTCGATAATTCAAGGGCAGCACACCCACCCTATGCGCAAGACTTGGCTCCTATTCTCACAAGCCGTGACCGTCGCGGTCGCGATGCTGTTCGTCGTCGCGACACTCAAGCCCGAATGGATCCGGCGCGGCAGCAACGTCGTCGCGCTGCCCAGCGTCGTGACGATCTCGGCCGCTCCGGCGCTGCCGGCCTCGGCCGCCGGCGTGGCGGTGGTGAGCTACAGCGCCGCCGCGAAGCATGCATCGCCTGCGGTGGTCAGCATCACGGCCAGCAAGGCACCAGCACGCAGCACGCGCAACGATGATCCAGTCTTTCGCTACTTCTTCGGTGACCGGCAGTCGCAGTCGCCAGCTGAGCCGCAGGTTGGCCTCGGCTCGGGCGTGATCGTCTCCAGCGACGGCTACCTGCTGACCAACAACCACGTCATCGACGGCGCCGACGACATCGAGGTCATGCTCACCGATGGCCGCCAGGCCCGCGCCAAGCTCGTCGGCAGCGACCCCGAATCGGACGTGGCGGTGCTCAAGATCGAACTCGACCGCCTGCCCGCCATTGCCTTCGGCGATGCCGACACGCTGCAGGTCGGCGATGTGGTGCTGGCCATCGGCAACCCGTTCGGCGTGGGGCAGACCGTGACCTCGGGCATCGTCAGCGCGCTCGGGCGCAACCAGCTCGG
>JANYBE010000237.1 GCA_025360945.1 Rhizobacter sp.
ATGCCGCAGCTGCTGGTTCTCCAGACGAAACGCCTCGGCCGGGCCGGCGAGGTCGAGCAGCAGCGAATCGGGTAGCACCAGGAACACGACGTCGATCACGATTTGTCCAGGATCAGCAGACAGGCATCATGCTGCACAGCGTGCGCGTTCCAGCGCCTGCACCGCGGTGCACAGCGTGGCGAAGCGGCCGGTCAGCACGGTCTCGGTGCGTTCGCGAATCGAGGTGGCCGTCAAGGTGGCGCCACTGGGCGTGTGCATGTCGAAAGTCAATGTCGCTTTGGAAACAAAGTCGACCTGCCAGCCTTCGTCGCTGGCATGGCGTGTGGTGGTCTCGCAGCATTGCTCGGTGCGGATGCCGGTGACGACCAGGCGCGTGATGCCGTGCTGGTGCAGCCAGATGGTCAAGCCGGAGCCCACCAGCGCGCTGTGACGGTGCTTCTCGACCGTCAGTGCGGCGTCGAAGGGCGCGAGACCGTCGAGCGGTCGGATCAGGCCGCTGGCGGGCGCAAACGCGTTGTCGGCGGTGTTCGGGCCGTCGGTGTGGAACACCCGTACGATCGGAATGCCCAGCGCCATGCAACCGGCAGGTGAGCGCATTGGTTGCGCTTAGAAATGCGGGAAGGTCGTTGTCAGACTAGTATGAGCGGTGTTTTGAAAGATTGCTGAACGTCGATCAGCAGCAACGCGGTAGACAAGGGGTTCTCCATTGGAAACAGATCTCCATGATCGACCGATTCGCCGCGGTCGTCGTACCGCGGCGCGACCGATAGCGTTTAGGTTTGTCCTTCGACCGAAACCGGACATCATCGGTGGCAGCCCCTTAACGTTGCGGCCAAATCCGGTAGATCGAGCGCCAATGCGAAGGCCCCAAGGTTGGCTCGAATGAACGGCTTCAGGGTTGTCTCCTCGATTGCTCTTTGGGGAGCTGTCAGTTTATGCCTGGCACCACGTGCAGCGGTCATCTATGCGTCAGACGCCGGCTGCGCGCGTCGGCGCGTCTTACCCGCCGAGGCCCGATGTGGGTACTACATTCTGAATATCATCTGACCTTTGCTCCGCGGGAACTCCGACGTGTCCATGGTCCAGCTTGCGCTGAAGCGCCCGTACACCTTCATCGTGATGGCGATGCTGATCGTGCTGGCGACGCCGTTCGCGCTGCTGAAGATGCCGACCGACATCTTTCCCGAGATCGACATCCCGGTCATCAGCATCGTCTGGAACTACGGCGGCCTGTCGGCGCAGGAGATGGGCCAGCGCATCGCATCGCAGAACGAGCGCAGCCTGACCACCACGGTGAGCGACATCGAGCACATCGAGTCGCAGTCGCTCGCCGGTATTGCGATCATCAAGGTTTTCTTCCAGCCCAACGCGAACATCCAGACCGCGCTGGCGCAGGTCGTCGCGATCGAGCAGGCGCAGCTGCGCCAGCTGCCGCCTGGCATCACGCCGCCGCTGATCATCAAGTATTCGGCGTCCAGCATCCCGGTGATCCAGCTCGGCTTGTCGAGCCCGACGCAGCCCGAGAACGCGCTGTTCGACGCCGCGGTGAACACGCTGCGCCCGCAGCTGATCACGATCCCCGGCGTCGCGGTGCCGTTCCCGTACGGCGGCAAGAACCGGCTGATCTCGGTCGACCTCGACATGGCCGCGCTGCAGGCGCGCGGCCTGGCGCCGGCTGACGTGGTCAATGCGCTGAACCTGCAGAACCTGATCCTGCCTTCGGGCACCGCGAAGTTCGGCGGCACTGAATACAACGTGCGCATGAACGGCTCACCCGACGTGATCGCCGGCCTGAACGAGCTGCCGGTGCGTACCAGCGGCGGCGCGACCACCACGATTGGCGACGTCGCGAACGTGCGCGACGGCTACTCGCCACAGACCAACATCGTGCGCCAGGACGGCACGCGCGGCGTGCTGTTGTCGGTGCTGAAGAACGGTGGTGCGTCCACGCTCGACATCGTCGCTAACCTGCGCGCGATCCTGCCGCGCGTGGCCAGCGTGCTGCCGCAAGACATCAAGATCACGCCGCTGTTCGACCAGTCGGTGTTCGTGAAGGCGGCCATCAAGGGTGTCGTATTCGAGGCCTTGCTCGCCGCCGCGCTGACAGCGGCGATGGTGCTGCTGTTTCTCGGCAACTGGCGCAGCACGCTGATCATCGCGCTGACAATTCCGCTGTCCATCCTCGCGTCTATCTTGCTGCTGCAAACCCTGGGCCAGACGCTGAACCTGATGACCCTGGGCGGGCTGGCGCTGTCGGTTGGCATCTTGGTCGACCAGGCGATCGTGACGATCGAGAACATCGAGCGCCATCTGCACATGGGCGCCGAGCTGAACGAAGCGATCCTCGTCGGTGCGCACGAGATCGGGCCGGCGGCCTTTGTCTCCACGCTGTGCATCTGCATCGTGTTCGTGCCGATGTTCTTCCTGTCCGGCGTCGCGAAGTTCCTGTTCGTTCCGCTGGCCGAGGCGGTGGTGTTCGCGATGATCGCGTCGTATTTTCTTTCGCGCACGCTCGTTCCCACGTTGATGATGCTGCTGATGCGCGGCGTGAAGGTCGGCCACGCGGGCGCTGACGGCGCGAGCGCGCCGCGGCCGAATCTGCTGCAACGCCTGAACCACGCGTTCGACGCCCGCTTTGAGCGCGTGCGGCGCGCGTACACGCTGCTGCTGTCGGCACTGCTTGCGAGGCGCAAGGGCTTCACGTTTACGTTCCTAGCGTTCTGCGTGCTGTCGTGCGCACTCTACCCGGTGCTCGGGCGCGACTTCTTCCCGAGCGTAGACGCGGGCCAGGTCCGCCTGCACATGCGCGCGCCCACCGGCACGCGCATCGAAGAGACGGCGCGGCTGGCCGACCAGGTCGAGGCGGCGATCCGCGAGCTCGTGCCCGCCAGCGAACTCCAGACCATCCTCGACAACCTCGGCGTGCCCAACAGCGGCATCAATTTGTCGTACAGCAACGCCGGCACGATAGGCACGCTGGACGGCGAGATGTCGCTGTCGCTGCGCGAAGGGCACCAGCCGACCGGCGAGATCGTCTCGCGCTTGCGCACCGAGTTGCCCAGGCGTTTCCCCGGCATCGAGTTCTTCTTCCAGCCGGCCGACATGGTCACGCAGATCCTGAACTTCGGCCTGCCGGCGGCGATCGACGTTCAGTTCACCGGCAACAACCTCGACGCCAACGCTGCGCTCGCGGCCGAGCTGACGAAGGCGATCCGCAAGATCCCCGGCGCCGTCGACGCGCATGTGCACCAGCGACTCGATGCACCGTCGCTCAATCTGCAGATGGACCGCACGCGGCTGCAGCAGCTCGGCTTGTCGGCCGCCAACGTCGGGCAGAACCTGCTGATTTCGTTGTCGGGCAGTTCGCAGACCGCGCCGGCCTTCTGGCTCGACCCGCGCAACGGCGTGGTCTACAACATCGCGGTGCAGACGCCGCAGTACCGCGTCGACACGCTTGACGCACTGCTCAACATGCCGGTCGGTACCGGCAGCGGCGCGGCCGGGGGTGCCGGCAGCACGCAGCTGCTGGGCAACCTGGTCGAGCCAACCGCGCTGCGTCAGCCGGCGATCATCTCGCGCTACAACATCCTGCCGGCCGTCGATGTGTTCGTCAGCGTGCAGGGCACCGACCTGGCAAGCGTGGCCGCGAAAGTGAGCGAAGAGGTCGAGAAGATCCGGCCCCGTCTGGCGCGCGGCAGCCAGCTCGTGATGCGCGGCCAGGTCGAGACGTTGCAGGCCTCGTTCGTCGGCCTCGGCGTCGGTCTCGCGATGGCGATCGTGCTCGTCTACCTGCTTGTCGTCGTGACCTTCCAGTCCTGGGTCGATGCGGCCATCATCATTACCGCGCTGCCCGCGGCGCTCGCCGGCATTGCCTGGATGCTGTTCATCTCTGGCACGACGCTGAGCGTGCCGGCGCTGACTGGCGCGATCATGACGATGGGCGTGGCCACGGCCAACAGCATCCTGCTGATCTCATTCGCGCGCGAGCGACTCGCCACGGGCATCCCGCCGTTGTCGGCCGCGCTCGAGGCCGGCACGACGCGCATCCGCCCGGTGCTGATGACGGCGCTGGCGATGATTGTCGGCATGATCCCTATGGCACTGGGTATCGGCGAAGGCGCGGAGCAAAACGCGCCGCTCGGGCGTGCCGTGATTGGCGGGCTGATGTTCGCGACCGTGTCCACTTTGCTGTTCGTGCCGATCGTCTACGCCGGCGTGCACCGCCGCTTTGCGCAGCGCCACGCCGCAGCTGCGCCGGGGAATGCTACCTTGGGAGCGCAGGCATGAGCGAACAACGCCACGCGGCGCTGGGCATCCACGCCATTGAAGGCGTCGACGACAGCGAGCTGATGAAGCGCCGCCAGATTCTGCGCCGCACCCGCTGGATAGCGCTCGTCGTACTGGTGCTGCTCGCACTCGGCGCCGGCCGCACGATGCTGAGCCGGATGGCGAACGCGAAGGCGCTGGAAGCCGGCGCGACTGAGCAAGCCAAGCAGTTCGTGAAGACGACCTTGCCCAAGGTCGGCGCCGCGGGCCAGACGCTGGCGCTGCCCGGCACCTTACAGGGCTACGTGCAGGCGCCGATCGCTGCGCGCGCCAGCGGGTACCTGAAGCGCTGGACCAAGGACATCGGTGCCCGCGTCGAGAAGGGCGAGTTGCTAGCCGAGATCGAGACGCCCGAGATCGCCGAGCAGCTCTTGCAGGCCGTCGCTGCGCGCGAGCAAAGTTCGGCGAGCCTTTCGCTGGCCAACAGCACCGTCGATCGCTGGGAGAGTCTGCGCAAAAAGGACGCCGTCTCGCAGCAGGAACTCGACGAGCGCCGCAGTGGAGTCGTGCAGGCGCGCGCCAACGTGGCGGCAGCTGAGGCCAACGTGCAGCGGCTGCGCCAGCTCGATGCGTTCAAGCGTGTGTCCGCGCCGTTCGCTGGCGTGATCACGAAGCGCAACGTCGATGTCGGCGACCTGATCGATGCCGGCAGCAGCGGCCGCGCCCTGTTCGTGCTAACGCAGACCGACCCGTTGCGCGTCTACGTCAACGTGCCGCAGACCTACTCGCAGATCATCAAGACCGGCCAGACGGTCATCGTCACGCAGGCAGAGCTGCGCGGCCAGAGCTTCAAGGGCACGGTCGCGCGCACGGCCGGCGCGATCGACACGGCGACGCGAACGATGCAGGTCGAGATCGCGCTGCCCAACCCCGATGGCACGCTGTTGCCCGGCGCCTACGTGCAGGTCGCGCTGCCGATGGCGGCCAGCACGGTGTTGCGCGTGCCAACCAACACGCTGCTGTTCCGTGCCGATGGCAGCCGCGTCGCGTTGGTCGATGGGAACGGCCGCATCAGTCTGCGCAAGGTGCAGATCGGCCGCAACCTGGGCGAAGAGATCGAGCTGCTCGATGGCATCGCGCCGACCGACCGACTGGTGCTGAACCCGACCGACTCGTTGTCCGACGGCGACGTGGTCGCGCTCGGCGCGACGGTGTCCGCTTCACAAGCGAAGATCGCGCCGTGAGCCGCACGCGCCTGCTCGTGTCGGGCGCCGCCGTTGCGGCGCTGCTGAGCGCGTGCGCGGTGGGCCCTGACTACGTCAAACCCAAACTCGACATGCCGGTCGCATGGAAGACCGAAGCTCCCTGGCGCGAGATCGCGCCCGACGACGCGGCCGCGAAAGGCCCGTGGTGGCAGCGCTTCGGCGATCCGCAGCTCGACCAGTTGCAGACCCGCGCGCTCGCCAACAACCCGACGCTGGCGCTTGCCAGTGCGCGGCTCGCGCAGGCCCGTGCCACGCTCGAAGGCGTGTCGGCGGCGCGCTTCCCGCAGCTCGCGGTCGGCACACGTGCGCAGCGTCTGAAGATTTCGGCGGACCGGCCGCTTTCCAACTACTCGTCGGCGAACTTCTCGACCGTGCAGAATGAGTTCGCGCTGTCGTTCACGGTGGGCTACGAGGTCGATCTGGCCGGGCGCGTGCAGCGTTCGGTCGAAGGCGCACGCGCATCGGCCGAGCAGTCGGCGGCCGATCTGGAAAACACCCGGCTGCTGCTGGGCACCGACCTCGCTGCGGCGTATTTCAACCTGCGTGCACTCGATATCGAGATCGACGTGCTCGCCCGATCGATCGCGCTGCAGCAGCGCGCGTTCGAGCTGATCAGTTCGCGCCGCGATCTGGGTGCGGCGTCGGGCCTCGAGGTCGCGCAGCAGCAGGCGCTGCTCGACACGACGCGCGTGCAGGTCGACGTACTGGCGCGCCAGCGCAGTCAGTTCGAACACGCGATCGCGACGCTGACCGGCACGGCCGCGCCACTGTTCTCACTCGCGCCCGAGGTGCGCGATTCCGTGCCGCCGGCTGTTCCCGTCGGCGTGCCCTCCGACGTGCTCGAGCGTCGCCCCGACGTGGCCTCGGCCGAGCGCGCCATGGCCGCGGCGAATGCGCAGATCGGCGTCGCGAAAGCGGCGTTCTACCCGAGCGTGCTGCTCGCGCCGTCCATCGGCGTCGACAGCCGCACGCTGGGTGCGCTCTTCGATGCGCCCAGCCTGATGTGGTCGCTCGGCGTGTCTGCGACGCAGACGCTGTTCGACGGGGGGCGGCTCAATGCCAACGTCGACTTTGCACGCGCCGGCTACAACGGCACCGTGGCGAACTACCGCCGCGTCGTGCTGAGCGCGATGCAGGAGGTCGAGGATGGCATTACCGGTGGCGCCGCGCTGGAGCGCGCGCACACCCAGGCGCTGGCCGCGGTCGCGAGCGCGCGCCGGGTGCTCGACATAGCCACGGCCCGCTACGAAGGCGGTGCGACGACCTACCTCGACGTGATTACGGCGCAGCAGGCATTGCTCGTCACCGAGCGCCAGGCCGCGCAGCTGCTCGGCCAGCGGCTGCTGACCTCGGTGTTCCTGGTCAAGGCTCTGGGTGGCGACTGGCAGGCCGCGCAGGTGGCGGCAGCACCGGCCTCTTGAACTCCGTACGATCGACCTGACCTGTGGCACATGGCTTCATCGGTACGAGGCCGTTTGGTAAGGAGCCACAGCATGTCCGCTATCCCTCGTGAAACCGTCAAGAACCGCCTCGAAAGCGTAATCGGGCTGGCGCGGCTGCTCGAGCGCGTCGACAACACGCGCGTGGCCATCAGCCCGGATCAATACCAAGCGCTGGTGCATCAGCTGCAGCGCGCGCTCGCGCAAGAGTTGCCGCAGGACGCTCTGTTGTCCGTGCTCGGCGAGTACCCGGCTGCGGCCGAGCTGTACGAGAACCAGCACTACGCGCAGTCGGGGTTGTCGCGCTCGTCGCTGGAGCGCTCGGTTCAATCGGAAATGCTGGCGAGTCAACTGATCGCGCGAGCCGCTCGCAAGGACTAGTCCGTGCGTGCGTAGCGCTTCGCGCGAAGCGTCTTCTTGATCTCCTGCAGCATCGGCCGTAGCTCGCCCGGCAGGCGCAGCGCGACCGCGGTGGTCAGGATGTCAATCACCATCAGGTGCAGAAGGCGCGAGACCATCGGGCTGTAGCGGTCGTAGTCTTCCGGGTGGTCGACCGCCAGCAGGATCTGGTTCGCGCCGTGCGCCACCTGCGCGAGCGGTGAGTCGCTCGCGGTGATTGCGATCAGCGTCGCGCCTTTTCTGCGCGCGATCTCGGCCACGTCGAGCAGGTCGCGGCTGTGGCCCGAGTTGCTGATGATCACCGCGCAGTCGCCGGGCGCCAGCATGGTCGCGCTCATCACCTGCACGTGGCCATCGCTGACGGCGTTGGCGCGCACGCCGAGGCGGAAGAACTTGTGCTGCGCATCGAGTGCCACGATGCCGGAGTTGCCGACGCCGTAGAAGTCGATGCGTCCGCCGCTCTTGCCGGCCTCGGCGAGTGCCACGATGGCGCGTTCGAATGCGTGGTTCGCGGCATCGTTGCGGTACTTCAGAAGCGCGCTGACGGCATTGTCGATCACCTTGACGATGATGTCGGCGCTCTTGTCGTCTTCGTCGACCGAACGGTGGACGAAAGGCACGCCCTCGTTGACGCTGCCGGCGAGCTTGCGCTTGAAGTCGGTCAGGCCGTCGTAGCCGACGCTGCGGCAAAAGCGCACGACGGTGGGCTTGCTCACATGCGAGCGTTCGGCCAGTTCGACCACCGGCAGGCTCGCGAACGCGCGCGGGTCGGCCAGCACCAGCTTGGCAACGCGCTGCTCGGCAGGCGGCAGCGCGGGGATCGAGGCGCGGATGCGGTCGAGCATGGCCGGCTACTGTTCTTCGGACCAGGCGTAGCCGTCGCGTGCGACGAGTGCACTGGCAGCTGCCGGTCCCCAGGTGCCCGCGGCGTAAGGCCGCGGCCCGGTCGTGTCGCGCTGCCATGCGTTGAGCACCGGCTCGACCCAGCGCCACGCCTGCTCCTGCTCGTCGCTGCGCACGAACAGGTTAAGCCGGCCTGCGATCGCCTCGAGCAGCAACCGCTCGTAGGCACCGACGCGGTTCTCGGCGAAGGCT
>JANYBE010000256.1 GCA_025360945.1 Rhizobacter sp.
CAGTCGCGCTTCTTCTCGGTGTTGCGCTTGTCGTGCTCGGCCTTGCCCTTGGCAAGCGCGATCTCGGCCTTCACGTGGCCGCCCTTGTAGTGCAGGTTCAGCGGGACGAGCGTGAAGCCCTTTTGCTCGACCTTGCCGATCAGGCGCTTGATCTCTTCCTTGTGCATGAGCAGCTTCTTGGTGCGGTCGGCCTCGGGGCTGACGTGCGTCGAGGCGCTGCGCAGCGCATTGATGCGACAGCCGATCAGGTAGAGCTCGCCGTCGCGAATCACCACATAGCCATCGGTCAGCTGCACCTGACCGGCGCGGATCGCCTTGATCTCCCAGCCTTGCAGCACCATGCCGGCCTCGTGGCGTTCTTCAAGGTGGTAGTCGAAATGGGCGCGGCGGTTTTCAGCGATGGGCATGAGGGCTCAGATGGTGGCATGTGCCGCCAATACAATTTCTGCATTGTATGAAGCGATCTGTGCCAACCCAATCGTCGCGGGCCGCCACGCCGGGGCGCCCCGAGCAAGGCCTGACCCTCCACGAGGGTCGCACACCGTTTTCGGCGGGCGGGGTGCGGTCATGAAGCACGTGAAGAAGTCCGTGCTGCTCTGGTACTCGCCGCACGAGATGTACGTGCTTGTTACCGACGTGAAGGCGTATCCGCAGTTCCTGCCCTGGTGCGAACGCGCCGAGGTGCTCGAGGGGCGCAGCAACGGAATCACGGCCCGCCTGTACCTGTCCTACCTCGGTGTGCGTCAAGCCTTCACGACGCGCAACACGCACACGCCGGATGAACGCGTCGTGCTCGAACTCGTCGACGGACCGTTTTCGACACTGGACGGCACCTGGCGCTTCGTGCCGGTACCCGTCAACGAGGGGTTAAGCGCGAAGGCCTGCAAGATCGAATTCGAGCTGCGCTACGCGTTTGCCAGCGGCACGCTCGAAGCGCTGATCAGCCCGGTGTTCGATCGGATCGCCAACACATTTGTCGATTCGTTCGTGAAGCGCGCGGAGCAGGTCCATGGACCGCGCTGAGCTGCGTGTCAGCGTCGTCTTCAGTCCGCGCGCCGGCGAGGTCGACCAGGTCGAGCTGCTGTTGCCTTCAGGCGCGACGGTGGCCGACGCGCTCGTTGCGAGCGGTATGCAGACGCGTCACCCTGCGCACGATCTGACGGCGTTGCCGGTCGGGCTGTGGGGTGCGTTCTGCGAACGCAGCGACGCGCTACGTGACCGCGATCGCGTCGAGCTGTACCGGCCGCTGCGGGTCGATCCGAAGGAGGCGCGACGTCGGCGCCAGCAGGCGCAGCGCGGCGCGCGGCGCAAGACTTAAATGATGGCCTCTAGGCGACCTGTACGCGACCTCTAGGCGCGCCTTTGGCGCTATCCTCCGCAGGGAACTCAGGCGGCTTGGGTCGGCCCCGCGCTCGCCTGAGGCCTTACTTGCACTCTGTGCTCAAGGCATCGCGCGTGCGCGCCACTTCCTGTTCGCGGGCTTTGTCGTCGAGATATTCGCGCTCGCCCTTGTCGTTGGTGCGCGAGATGCGCACACCGGAGTCGAGCGTGCGCATCTGCCCCTTCGCGCGCGTGCAGTTCTCGACGTGAGCGGCGGCTACCTTGGCATCTTCGGCCTTCTTCTTGTCGGCGAGGTCCTGCTCGGCCTTCTTGCGTTTAATGTCCAGCTCGGTGTCGGCTGCCTTGGGCGCCAGCGCGGGTGCACCGGAGGCAGCCGAGGCAGGCACGGACGCGAGTTGCGCTTCGCGTCGCACGGTCGCGGCCGGACGCTGCAGGATGTCCTTGTCAGGCGTGCCCGACGGCGGCGGCGTGTCGCTGTACTGGGTCTGGCCACGTTGGTCGCGCCACTTCCATTGCGCCGCGGCGGGCAATGCCAGGGCGGCGCCCAGCAGGGCGGTGAGCACGACAACAGTCCAACGATGCATGGCGGTCATTACGAACCTGTGAGTTATGGAGCGAAGTCTACGCGTGAGGCGTGAGTTCGGCCACGCCGAGTGTGTCAATCCGTGGCTTTGTTCGCGCCTCCGTATAATTTGGTTTTGCGTCAGGAGCTTTTCTCATGCGCCTTCTTGGCAAAGCGCTCACCTTCGACGATGTGTTGTTGGTACCAGCGTTCTCCCAGGTGTTGCCC
>JANYBE010000285.1 GCA_025360945.1 Rhizobacter sp.
TCGTCGTCACCGTCGTCAGCATTGCGGTGCTGACCTTCGTGGTGTGGGGTGTGTTCGGGCCGGAACCGAGCTGGGTCTACGGCCTGATCAATGCCGTGGCGGTACTCATCATTGCGTGCCCGTGTGCGCTCGGGCTGGCCACGCCGATGTCGATCATGGTCGCCACCGGCAAGGCCGCCACGCAGGGAGTGCTGTTCCGTGATGCGGCGGCGATCGAGAATTTCCGCAAGGTCGACACGCTGATCGTCGACAAGACCGGCACGCTCACCGAAGGAAAGCCGCGCTTCGACCGCGTGGTGCCTGCGGCGGGGTTTGCCGCGGACGAGGTGTTGCGCCTGGCGGCGAGTCTCGACCAGGGCAGCGAGCATCCGTTGGCGGATGCCATCGTGAGCGCCGCCCGCGAGCGCGGGTTGTCGCTCGACAAGGCCGAGGGTTTCGAGTCCAGCACCGGCATCGGCGTGCAGGGCAGCGTGGCGGACAAGAAGCTGGCGCTGGGCAACACAGCGCTGATGACTCAGCTGGGCGTACCGGTCGAAGCGCTGAAGGCACAAGCCGAGTCGCTGCGTGCCGAAGGCGCAAGCGTGATGCTGCTGGCGGTCGATGGCCAGTTGGCCGGGCTGCTGGCCGTGTCCGACCCGATCAAGGCCAGCACGATGGAAGCACTGGCCACGCTGAAGGCGTCCGGCATGCGCGTGATCATGGCCACCGGCGATGGCCTGACGACGGCCAAGGCTGTCGCTGCGAAGCTGGGCATCGACGAGGTGCACGGCGAGGTCAAACCCGCCGACAAGCTGGCACTGGTGGACAAGCTGCAGCGCGAGGGCCGCATCGTGGCGATGGCCGGCGACGGCATCAACGATGCGCCGGCGCTGGCCAAGGCCGACGTGGGCGTGGCGATGGGCACCGGCACCGATGTGGCGATGAACAGCGCGCAGGTCACGCTGGTGAAGGGTGACCTGCGCGGCATCGCGCAGGCGCGGGCGATCTCGGCAGAGACGATCGCGAACATGAAGCAGAACCTCGGCTTCGCCTTCGTCTACAACGCACTCGGTGTGCCGCTCGCGGCAGGCGTGCTGTTCCCGTTCACCGGCTGGCTCCTGTCTCCGATGATCGCCGCGCTGGCCATGAGCCTGAGTTCGGTGTCGGTGATCTCCAATGCGCTGCGGCTGAGAGGCTCGAAGCACGCGGGCATCAGTGCGAAGAACCCGCTGTGGACGCCACCGCCATCGGCAGGCGGTGGCGGTCATTGCCATTGAAGCGCGAGTCGACGTGGTCGAACCTTGGCGGTGCGCCGGGACTTCGCCGCAGGCACGTCACTGGATTTGAACCGCACCATCACGCCGCCAACTAGGCGATTTTTCCTGACAAGCTTGCCGCCGTGGCAAGAGCTGTGACACGCTCCATGCGAGGATCGAACAGGACGACTGCTGCACTTGGGCAGGGCGAGTTGAGCGAGCCTGCAGCGAACGTCGTCAAAATTGCGCCTTTGATGAGTTCCCGCTTCGGCCATCGTGCCGCCTCACGGAGAGAGACCATGGGTATGTCGCCATCGCTTCGGAAGTTCCTTCTCATCGCTCACGTGCTTTCCTCAGTCGGGTGGGTCGGTGCGCTTGCGGTCTTCCTGGCGCACAGCATCGTGGGCATCGTGAGTCAGGATACCCAGCTCGTTCGTACGGCCTGCATGGCGATGGCGCTGACCGCGTGGTTCGTGATCCTTCCCTTCAGCTTGGCTTCACTGGCGACGGGGCTTGTGCAGGCACTGGGCACTGCTTGGGGTCTTTTCCAGCACTATTGGGTCTTCATCAAGCTGCTGCTGACTTCAGTGGCGACGGCCGTGCTGCTGCTGAAATTGGGCCCTTTTCAACGCCTGGCGAGCGCGGCGGCGGACTTGTCGTTCACCACGAACGATCTGCAGGACCTGAAGGCTTCACTCGTCGTCCACGCCGGTGCTGGGCTTCTTCTGTTGGTCGTCACGACGGCCCTCGCGATCTACAAGCCTGCCGGCCTTACCCCCAGAGGCGTTGCAGTTCAGCGCAAGCGCTACCCTGACATGGGTGCGCCATTTGCGGTCGGAACTCCGCGCTGGGTCAGGCGTTCCTCGGTGCTGGTTCACCCGTCTCGTCCTCGAGCGAGATGAACACGGTGCCATTCGCGGTCTCGGGTTGCTGACGCAGCGTCACGATGCCGCAGTAGTGGACGATGCGTCCATCGGGCACTTCGTTGAGTTGCGTGGCCGTGACGAGCTTG
>JANYBE010000319.1 GCA_025360945.1 Rhizobacter sp.
ACCTCATACGGGCTCTGCACGACTGGTGCACCGACAACGGCTTCACGCCGTATGTCGCGGTGTTCGTCGACGCGAGCGTGCAGGTACCGATGGAATACGTGAAGAACAACGAGATCGTGCTCAACGTCGGCTTCGAGGCGACGAGCGCGCTCAAGCTCGGCAACGAGACGATTGAGTTCAAGGCGCGCTTCGGCGGCAGTTCGCGCGAGATCGTCGTGCCGATAGACCATGTGATCGCGATCTACGCGCGCGAGAACGGGCAGGGCATGGCTTTCCCGATGCCCAGCGAAGGACAGGCCTCGACAGGGGATACCGAGACGCCTGCTGTCGTCACTCCGCCGCGCGGCGGACCGCGGCTGACGTTGACCGATGCCGGCAAGGCCGACGGCGCCAGCGACGAGCCACCGACGGAGCCGCCAGCCGGTGGCCGACCGTCGCTCAAGCGCGTCAAGTAGGTGTCGCGCGCCACGTATACTTTTTACTGCACGCGACGTCCTGTCGCGCGGCAATGCCGGCTTAGCTCAGTTGGTAGAGCACCCGCCTTGTAAGCGGAAGGTCATCAGTTCGATCCCGATAGCCGGCACCATGGGTCGCAATGAGAAGTCCGATGGCAAGCATCGGCTACACCCCCGCAGACTCTGCCATTGAGGTTCTGTCCGGGCTAGAGCGGGCATGGCCGCGGACCGAAGGCATCAGCGTGTCGAGCAGCGCGATCAGACGTTCGCGCGAGTCGAGTTGAGTGAACGTGTGGTTCGCATCGGCAACAAAGTCGATCGACAACTCCCCCTGCTGCGAGAGCCGATCAAACGCGCGGCCAGTCTGCCTTCGCAGCAGATCGTATCCTGGGTCGCCTACAGTAAACACGAAGCGGAGCTGAATTTGGCACTGGATGGCGGCCATGAGTTCGGCGCTGAGCACGTTCTCTGGCGGCCCTCCGAAGACCCGTCGAAGCCGGGACAATGACTGGGCCCAGGAATCCCTCAGACGGCGCGTGACGACTCCGCGAATCGTCCCCAGATCCAGCTGGCCACGTACGAGTCGCACCCAGGGCTCGAGGGTGAGAATCTGCTTGCGGTACTTCGTGGACTGCTCGAGGATTTCGTAGTCGTTCAATTCTTTGCCCAATCGAGCGCAGTCTGCCCACGAGTAGGTCAGCGGGTTGATGATCAGTGCCGAGTTCATCGGGTGGCCTGCTGCTGCGGCCTTGAGCGCGTGAAACGCGCCTGAGCACAGACCCAGCAGATGGCAGCTACCGACGTCCTGTTGCCCGCGCAGCCACGTCAGCGCGTCGGCGATATCTCGCGAAGCCTCGGCCGAATAGTCGATGTTTTCGGGTTGCCCGGGCCGAGCAGCGCTGTCACCGATGCCCGACAGATCCAGCCGCAGCGTCGTGAGGCCCCGTGCCGCCCAGTACCGCGCCAGGGTGACCCACAGTCGATTCGGACCGATATGGTGAACCGCTCCGGAATTGAGCATAACGACGCTTGGCCGCCCGCCTCGCTCGTCGCCAGCATCGAAGCCCGACGGCGTTGTCAGGATGCCGAATAAGGTCGATGTGCCGGTGTCGATGCGGGCCAGCGTCTCGCTGACGGTTGTCGATCGACCGGACCAGGTGCCCTCGATGTTGATCGAAGCCGCTCCAAGCGAAGCGTGTCCACCCGCGACGGTACGCGGACTCGACTGCCACCGGGTCAAGACCGCAACGATCTCCTGGATCATCAGTTGCGGAACGACGGCGTCCTGCGGGCTGGTCATGATCGCGCCATAGCCGGGCCACGTTTCAACCTGAACCGCTGATCCCAGCCGCGCCAGATCCTGCGGCCATTCGGTTGGGCTCGGCACGTCATCGCGCTCGACGATCACGACGTGTCGCGCTGGCGCCTTGGTCAACTGGCGCAAGTTCACACCCTGCAGGACCTCGACAGTGTCGCGCGTCAGCACGAATCCGGCGGACTCCAGGAAGTCGTCGCCGGCGCGCGCTTGGGATGATTCGGTCGCAGTGGTCTGACCCAGAATTCTCAGTTCGCGGACATAGTCGCGGCCCTTCACGACAGGCGCAACCGTGACCAACCCCACCACATCGTCACGTTCGACGGCCGCCAGGGTCGCGAGCGTGGCGCCCAGGCGCACACCCACAAGGCAGACGTGCTCCAGGCCACTGGCCGCCTTGAGCTGATCAATGGCCTGATGGATCGACGCCTTCCACGCGTTCAGCCGACCGGGCTCGAACTCGTCACCGCAGGAGTTGCCCGAACCCGCGTAGTCGAAACGCAGGGTCGGTACGCCGGACGCAGCGGCCGCTGCGGCAAGATGTCTGATGCTGCGATGCGCACAGATCTCATCGAAGCCGAACGGATTGCACACGACCAGCCCGAACCTCGACTGGCTGCCCGTTGGTGCATCGTGCATCCAGCCGAACAACTCGCTGCCTGCCGCGCCGAAGAAGAATGGGATGGGGTCAGGCAGTTCCATGTCACGGCCGAGAGGGCATTTCTGGGTGCAAGGTGCAACGCACAGCGGTGCCTGCGCCCGGTGGCTCAATGCAAGGACTGTACAGTGCAGCACCGGCACAACGCCGGGAAGGGTCGGCATGAGTCGCAGTCCGCGCTGTGCAGATCCGATGCGACGTCATCCGCGAGGTTCGCCAAGGGCGCGACCCGTGGTGGCAGGCGTTGAGCCCGCGGCGGGCGCCGGTTCCGGAACCACGAAAGGCGCAAATACGTCCCCGTGGAGCGCCATCCAGACCGGGTCGAAATGGCGCTCATCGACGTAGATCGGGCGTTTGAGCAGCGGGTCGTAGACCTTGCATGTGGCCGCGTCGCACAGCACCGGACGCAGGCTGACGAGATGGAATCCGGGCACGCCCTTGAATTCGGCAAACATCGGATCGATCCACGCATAGTCCTCGAGTACCGATTCCAGGCTGATCGTCAGTCGAGGCTGTCCGAACCAGTAGCGCTCGCGCTCGAGTCGCTGCGGCACGCTGACGTAGGTCTCGGGTGATCCATCCAGAACGACGACCTGCTTGCCCTTGTCCAGCAGCGCGCGAATCGCCATGCGCAGCTCCGAGAGCACGAGTTGACGCTTCAACGCGCCACTGGTCGGTTCACAGACTTCGTTGGCGCCGACATGGCAATACGTCGGACCGTTTCCCCCGACCAGCTTCCAGTTCGCCGACATGACGACGGTGTCGTACCGGGGCAGCGCCGCTTCTCGCCACACCTCGCGCGCATAGTCCATGCAGTGAAAGCCCGCCTGCAGGCGCTCGAAGTTCGGAACCGGCGGGCATTCGGATTCGGTCACGAAATCGACCGATACCTGGCTGTGGTTCTTGAACCAGGGGTACAGATGCTCGGCGAGCGAATCGCCGATGACGAGAATCGCGCGGCTGCTGTGCCGTTCGATCACGCACGGACGTACGTCTCGCACCTCCTTCTGGAAGTTGCTGCATGCCTCGGGGAAATAGTCGGACTCGAGCGCTGACTTGACCTGCACGTCATCGGCGCGATGCGGCATGCGGACCTCGAGACCTCCCGTGCCTGCCACGATGCCCACGACAATTGCCGCGGCGCCGAGCGCAAGCGCGGGTCGCGCAGAAAAAGCAAGCGCACCGATTCCAGTGCCAGACCGCTTGCGCGACTCGACGAACCTGAACGACAACCAGCCCAGCAGGACAGACGCGGCGATGACGAGTTCCTTGGCGGGATGCGGGTAGCGGGTCAGCACGGCATCCATCGAGCAGGCCACCACCAGGGGCCAGTGCCACAGATAGATCGAGTACGACCAGCGTCCGATGGCCTGAATGCCTGCGTTGTTCAGGATCAGGTTGTGCGGCCACGCCGACCACAGCACCAGCATCGCGCCGGCGACCGGGGCCGTCGAGTACCAGCCGAGCCCGACCGGATCAAGATGCCGGTACCCGAGCCAGAGTGCGGACACAACGATCAGCGCCACGCCTGCGTAGCTAGCCACGGCGCGGCGCCGTGGCGCGGAAAAGAGGCGCTCGCCGCGGCCCAGACAAACCAGCCCGCCCGCAAGCATTTCCCATGCGCGCGCCGGCAGCAGGAAGAACGCGCTGTTCGGATCGCCACCGGACTGAACGAGGTAGTACGCGAGCGAGAGTGCGAACAAGATCGCCAGCAGGATCGGGCGCAGACGCGCGTGCAAACAGGCAGCGAACATCAACAGCAAGGGATACAGCATGTAGAACTGCCACTCGACCGACAAGGACCAGGTGTGCAGGAACCAGTTGCCATCGGGGCCCTGGGTGGCGTAGCCGGCGTGGTCGTGGAAAACCTGGTTCGACCAGAACACCAGCGCCCAGATGCCTTGTCGCGCCATCTGCAGCAGATCTGAAGGCGGCAAAAGCAACGCGCCGAGGCCAAGCAAACCCAGCACCAGTGCCCCCATGGCGGGCCAGATGCGTTGAGCTCGGGCACGGATGAATCGCCAGTAGGAGAAGGTTCCCGTGCCCATCGCGTCGAAAATGATCTTCGTCATCAGGAAACCCGAGATGACGAAGAAGATGTCGACGCCGATGAAGCCGCCGCCCGAGCCCTTGAGGTTGATGTGAAAAAACACGACCAACGCGACGCTCAGCGCACGCAGGCCATTGATGTCACTTCGAAACGCCGAGGAGGCTGGGGGAGGATGCCCGTGCGGCGACTGGACGTGAGGCATCGGGTCGAAAGCCTTTCTTGGGATACAAATCGGCCTGAAGCCTGAATTTTCGCCGAACGATGGGTGCAGTTCAATGGCGGATGTGCCCGCTCACGACCCGGACAATGCTCAACCCAGTGCTCCCAGCGCCTCGAACACGCGTCGACTCGACGCCGTGCATTCAGCCCGATGTCGATTGAACCTTCACCCGGATTGCGCTAATCTCCCATCCCCGCTCCTTCAGCACGGCTTCGAGCCGCGGCAGGAGCTGGCGCAGCTTGGCGGCGACAGAGGCGTTCGCTGCGAGCAGCGACCACCCGAGTTCATCGACAGGCCCCGGCTTCACGTGCGGCGCCAGCGCAGCGGGCAGACTGGGGCGGATGGCATCGAAGCGGGCGGCGGAGTCCCGCAGCAATTGACCGAGGCGCGCGAGCGGCTCGCTGCGCTGCAGGGCTTGTGCAAGCCGCAGTGCATCGGGTGTGACGGGAGTCGGTCTGGGGTTCACCCGAGGGAGTGTAGCGATGCAGATTCTGATCACCCACGGCAGCCTGGCGCGCACGCGCGTGCTGCGCTTCAACCGCTGGCAACTCGGGGTGGCGCTATTTGGCTTGATCGTCGTGTTGATGCTGCTGTCGGGAACGATCTACAACCTCGTGTTCCTGAAGGCCGCGCGCGAGGGCTGGCCGGTCGTGAGCCAGCTCGTGCGGCTGGTCGTGCGCGACGAGTTCGCGCAGCGCGACCGCTTCATGCGCGAGAACCTCGATGCGATGGCGCAAAAGGTTGGCGAGGTGCAGGCCAAGCTGATCAAGCTCGAGGCGATGGGCGAGCGCGTCTCGAGCGCGGTCGGTGTCAAGCCCGACGAGATCAAGCCGATCATTAACGTTGCTGCGCGCGGCGGGCAGGGTGGTCCCTTCGTGCCATTCTCGGCCAATGCCAGCGTCTCGCTCGAGCAACTCCAGGCCACGATCAGCGCGCTGGACATCGAGGCCGAACAGCGCATCGACCTGTTCACGTTGCTCGAGTCGCGGCTGCTTGAATCGCGCCTGCAGGCACTGATGGTGCCCAACAGCCGGCCAGTCGACGGCCTGGTGGGGTCGGGTTTTGGTTTTCGTGCCGACCCGTTCTCGGGCCGCGCCGCGTTGCACACCGGGCTGGACTTTCCAAGCGAAGTTGGCACACCGGTTCACGCCGCCGCCGGGGGTGTCGTGCTGCTGACCGAGTACCACCCCGAGTACGGCAAGATGGTCGAGCTCGATCATGGCAACGGCCTGGTGACGCGCTACGCGCACAACTCGAAGGTGCTGGTCAAGGCCGGCGACCTGATCAAGCGCGGGCAGGTGATCTCGGAGGTCGGCACCTCGGGTCGCTCGACCGGTGCACACCTGCACTTCGAGGTGCTGGTCGACGGCGTGCCTCAGGACCCGGCCAAGTTCCTCGCCGGTGGCGGTGGTGCCGCGGTGGCGTCGGGCAAGACTGGACGCACCCGGTAAAACACCGCGCGAATGGTAAAATTCGCGGTTTTGGCGCTCGTCGCCAATGGATCGACGCACACGAAGCGATGCCTTGAATTGACCGGGCACCGCCCGCACGTCCAGACGACTTCGTCCCACGCCAGCGTGACGAGGGATCCCGAAGCCCCGCTCCCAACCCAGACACCGCATGTTGCCCAAGCTTCTCACTTCGATTTTCGGTAGCCGCAATGACCGCCTGCTGAAGCAGTACCGGCAAGTCGTGGTCCAGGTCAACGCGCTGGAGTCGCAGTTCGAGGCACTGAGCGACGACACGCTCGTCGCCAAGACCGACGAGTTCCGCAAGCGCTTTGCTGCCGGCGAGACGCTCGACGCGTTGCTGCCCGAGGCCTTCGCAGCTGTGCGCGAAGGCAGCAAGCGGGTGCTGAAGATGCGTCATTTCGACGTGCAGCTGATCGGCGGCATGACGCTGCACAACGGCAAGATCGCCGAAATGCGCACCGGCGAAGGCAAGACGCTGATGGCGACGCTGCCGGTGTACCTGAACGCCATCACCGGCAAGGGCGTTCATGTCGTGACCGTGAACGACTACCTCGCACGGCGTGATGCCGACTGGATGGGCAGGCTGTACAGCTTCCTCGGCCTGACGGTGGGTGTGAACCTGCCCAACATGAGTCGCGAAGACAAGCAGTCCGCCTACGCGGCCGACGTGACCTACGGCACCAACAACGAATTCGGCTTCGACTACCTGCGCGACAACATGGTGCAAGGCACTGCCGACCGGGTCGCGCGCGGCCTGTCATATGCGATCGTCGACGAGGTCGACTCGATCCTGATCGACGAGGCGCGCACGCCGCTGATCATCAGCGGCCAGGCCGAGGACCACACCGAGGTCTATGTGCGCATCAACCAGGTCGTACCGCAGCTGAAGAAGCAGATCGGCGAGCTCGATCTGCGCACCGGCGAAGGCGTGATCGACCCGGGCGACTTTACCGTCGACGAGAAGGGCCACCAGGTGTTCCTGACCGAAGACGGTCACGAGAACGCCGAGCGCATTCTGGGCGAGGCCGGCTTGCTGGCCGAGGGCGCGTCACTGTACGACCCGGCCAACATCACGCTGATGCACCACGTGTATGCGGCGCTGCGCGCCAAGCACCTGTACAACCGCGACCAGCACTACGTGGTGCAGGACGGCGAGGTCATCATCGTCGACGAGTTCACCGGTCGCCTGATGACGGGTCGGCGCTGGAGCGACGGACTGCACCAGGCCGTCGAGGCGAAAGAGGGCGTGCAGATCCAAAGCGAGAACCAGACGCTCGCCTCGATCACGTTCCAGAACTACTTCCGCATGTACGGCAAGCTCTCGGGCATGACCGGCACGGCCGACACCGAGGCCTACGAGTTCCAGGAGATCTATGGCCTGGAGACCGTCGTGATTCCGCCGAACAAGCCGACGGTGCGCAAGGACGAGCTCGACCTGGTCTACAAGACCAGCCGCGAGAAGTTCGAGGCGGTCATCAAAGACATCCGCGACTGCCACGAGCGGGGCCAGCCGGTGCTGGTGGGCACGACCTCGATCGAGAACTCCGAGCTGATCTCGGGCTTGTTGCAAACCGCGAAGCTTCCGCACAACGTGCTCAACGCGAAGCAGCATGCGCGCGAAGCCGAGATCGTCGCGCAGGCCGGGCGGCCGGGCGTGATCACAATCGCGACCAACATGGCCGGGCGCGGCACTGACATCGTGCTCGGCGGCAATGTCGAGAACCAGATCAAGGCCTTCGAGGCCGATGCAGCGGTCACCGAGGCCGACAAGGCGACCTATGCGAAGAAACTGGCCGATGAATGGCAAGGCCTGCACGACAGTGTGAAGTCGCAAGGCGGCCTGCGCATCATCGCGACCGAACGCCACGAATCGCGGCGCATCGACAACCAGCTGCGGGGCCGCTCGGGTCGCCAGGGCGACCCGGGCTCGTCGCGCTTTTACCTGTCGCTCGACGATTCGCTGATGCGCATCTTCGCCGGCGACCGGGTGCGCGCGATCATGGAGCGGCTCAAGATGCCCGATGGCGAGGCGATCGAGGCTGGCATCGTCACACGCAGCATCGAGAGCGCGCAGCGCAAGGTCGAAGCGCGCAACTTCGACGTGCGCA
>JANYBE010000335.1 GCA_025360945.1 Rhizobacter sp.
TGGCCGTTCTTCGCGGTCGCGTGGCTGGGCGACGTGTCGGCAGTGCTGCTCATCGCGATCCGCACGTGGCGGCTGATCTTCCAGCCGCAGGCGCTGCACGATGCGTCGGAATTGAAGGGCGCTGAATGAGCAACGACGCGATCGCAATCGTCGGCTTCATCGCGCTGTTCGCGCTAATGCTGCTGCGCGTGCCGGTCGGCATGGCGATGGGCCTGGTCGGCGTCACCGGCTACAGCTGGATCGCTGGCCCCGGCCCGGCGCTGAAGCTGGTCGGGCAGACCTCGATGCGCACCGTCACCGACTACACCTTCGGCGTGATCCCGATGTTCATGCTGATGGGTGCGTTCGTCTCGGTCTCGGGCCTGAGCCGCGAGATGTTCAAGGCGGCCGATGCCTTTCTCGGTCACTTTCGCGGCGGGTTGGGCATCGCCACGGTCGTGGCCTGCGGCGGCTTCGCGGCGATCTGCGGCTCTTCGGTCGCGACGGCAGCGACCTTCGCCGCGGTGGCCTACCCCGAGATGCGCCGCTTCGGTTATCCGCAGTCCTTCTCGACCGGCGTGATCGCGGCCGGCGGCACGCTTGGGGCGATGCTGCCGCCCTCGACCGTGCTCGCGGTCTATGCGATCCTGACGCAGCAGGACATCGGCAAGCTCTTCATGGCCGGCATCGTGCCCGGCTTGCTGGCGATGGGCATGTACGTGCTGACGATCGCGCTGATTGTGCGTGTGCGCCCCGGGCTGCTGCCGGCCGGCCGGCCCAAGCCCTGGCCCGAGCGCATCGCGGCGCTTAAGCTCGTGTGGGCGCCGCTGGTGCTGTTCATCTTCGTGATCGGCGGGCTGTACGGTGGCTTCTTCACGCCGACCGAGGCCGGCGGCGTCGGCGCGAGCGGCGCGTTCATCCTCGGGATGCTGCGCGGCAAGCTCAATCGCACGAACACGCGCGAGGCCTTGCTGCAGGCCACGCGGACCGCGGCGGCGGTGTTCACGGTGCTGATCGGCGCGCTGCTGTTCGGCTATTTCCTGACGATCACGCAGACGCCGCAGAAGCTCACCGAGTTTCTCACCGGCCTGGGGGTCGGGCGCTACGGCGTGCTCGCGCTGATCATGCTGATGTACCTCGCGCTCGGCTGCCTGATGGACGCGATGGCGATGATCATCCTGACGGTGCCGATCATCTTCCCAGTGGTCACCGCGCTCGGCTTCGACCCGATCTGGTTCGGCATCATCGTCGTGATGACGGTCGAGCTCGGGCTGATCCACCCGCCGGTCGGCATGAACGTGTTCGTGATCAAGAGCGTGGTGAAGGATGTGAGCTTCACGACGATCTTCAAGGGCGTGCTGCCTTTCGTCGCGACCGACATGGTTCGATTGATCATCCTGATCGCGTTCCCGATCATCGCGTTGTATTTGCCGAGCCGCATGCGTTAGGTTTCAAGAGCCGGCGGGCCGCAGGCAACGCGAGCCGCCGGCGACACAACGACGTTGCGAGGAGACCGAGATGTTCAAGCGCTTTTGAAGAAGGGGTGCCGTTCTGGGTCATCTGAGCGGCTTCATCGAGAACCACGAGTACCTCGGCCGGCCGGTCGACGTGCTGGTGTTGAAGGACGGCTCGGTGCTGGTCTGCGACGACCACGCTGGCGCGATCTACCGTGTCAGCTACGCCGGCAAGTGAGCGTTGCAAGTGGGGCCGCCCGCGCGGTCGGCGCGGCACGGCTGCTCTGCGCCGCGCAGCAGGGCGTGGCGCAGCCCGCGGCCGAGCGCTTCGCGACCTGCCCGGCCAGCCATGGGCCGGGCAGCGTCAGCCAGCAGCCGCTGACCCCGTCGCTCGCCGGCCGAGCCGTCGTTCTACGCGATCACGCAAGCTGTTCCTGCTCATGCTCCGCGAGCGGCGGCGCGCAAGCGAGGCGATGACCGCGGTCGCAAAAGGCATGAGCGATGCCGACCTGCGCGCGTTTTTCGACCCGATCGGCAAGCTGCCCGCGCCACCTGCGAACGCGGCGTCGGCGACCTGGCCGGCGCGCATCGCGCAGGGCGCGGCGCTCGCCGGGCGGTTTCGATGCGGCTCGTGCCGCGGCGGTGCTTTCAGCGGCGGCCAGCAGGTGCCGCGGCTCGCCGCGCAGCGCGAGGACTATCTGGCGAGGGCGCTGGTTGAGTTCCGTGCCGGCACGCGCATTGGCTACACCAGCGCGATAACGGAGGCCTTGGGCGGCATCGCGCCGGACGATCTCGGCGTGTTGGCGGGCTACCTCGCGGAGTTCTCCAGCAAAGCGCCGTGAGCTACATGATGCTTCATTCGATCCGATAGCTCAGCCTGCGCCCGCCGGTCACGGTCGAGTCGAGGCCGATCCAGTCGCCCTGTGCCGAGTACCAGACGTCGATCGGGTTCGCCGGCCCGGTGATGCGCCAGCGCATCGCCGGTGTCGGCGTGCCGCGCACATCGAGCGTGCCGGGGCCGATGCGGCTGACCTGCACGGATTCGAACTGGCCGGTCTGCGCGTTGAGCAAGCGGGTCTGCGTCTGGATAAGTGGGTTCCAGTAGGCGAAGCTCATCGCACAGCCCTTCAGCGCGTCGGCGGCCAGATGCACCTTGCTGGCCTTGCCGCCGTCGTCGGTCGCGGCATCGAGTTCGTTCAGGCAATCGCCGCGCCAGTGCTCGGTCGCGGTGTGGTGGTAGCGGTAGGCGGTGAAGCCGAGAAACCTGACCGCGAAGCTTGCCTCGCTGCGCAGCGTGCGTTCATCGCCTTGCGTGCTGAGGCTGAAGCGATGTGTGCCGATTGGCCTGTCGTCGAGCAGCGCGCGGAAGTTCCATTCGGCGGCGTGGGCGGCGCAGCCGCCGAGCACGCCGATCAGGCTCAGGGCGATTGCCTTCAAGCGTGCTCCTTGTCGTCGCGCGGCCAGCGCGGAACGAAGGCGCTTGTGCGGGCGATGTAGTCGCGGTAAGCAGGACGGCGCTCGGTGATGTCGGCCTCGAGCAGGCTCACGCCCGAGACCTTCAAAAGCAGCAGCGTCATCAGCAGTGGCGAGACGATGCTCCACCACGCGCCGCCCGCGGCCAGCGCGATCAGGAACAGGCCCCACCAAGTGCAGCACTCGCCGAAGTAGTTCGGGTGGCGGGTGAAGCGCCACAGCCCGCGGTCCATCACCTCGCCCTGGTTCATCGGGTCGGCTTTGAAGCGCGCCATTTGCTGGTCGCCCACCGCCTCGAAGACGATGCCGAAGGCAGCGAGCGCGGCACCTGCGATGTCGAGCGCGTTGATCGGATTCGGTCCTCCGATGCCGGTGAGAAACGGCGCCGAGACGACCCACGCCAGCACGGCTTGCAGGCCGAAGATTAGGTACAGGCTCTTGAGACCGAAGTGCGGTTGGTTACGCGCGCGGATCTGCTGATAGCGCCGGTCTTCGCCGTGGCCGTGGTTGCGCCAGGCGATGTAGATCGACAGGCGCAGCGCCCAAACGACCGCGAGTGCGAGCATCAGCGCAGGCCGCTCGCCGGATGACGGCAGCAGCAGCGCGTAGACGATGCCCGCGCTCGTGATGAAGATCGACCACAGGCTGTCGACGACGCTCACGTCGCGCCGGGCGAGACTCACGAGCCAGGTCAGCACCGCGAGCACGACGATCGCGGCAAGGCCGGAGAACGCGGCGAGGAGCATGGCGTCAGACAAGTGTGACCACGCCGTCGAAGCGATCCGACAGCCACATCATCAGCGGCATTAGCAGCGCCCACGCGAACGCCAGCGTGGTCAGTGCGGCGCTGGCGTGGATGAAGCTCGCGGCGCCGAGGCGCACGCCCGCGGCGTACGACATCGGTCCGGCGATCGCCCCGAGTGCGGCAGCGAGCAGCCATCGGCGCTTCATCCAGCGCATTGTTACGTTCAGCGCGATCGCGAGCAGGCCCCACATCGCGACCATCCAGTAGGGCGCGAGGTACGGCTCGGGCTGGCCCGAAGTGAAAGTGACCTGGCCGAGCTGCACGCAGAAGGTCTCGAACATCGCGCCGATGGCCAGCGCCGCACCCACGAGCTTGGCCTCCATCACCGGCCGCGCCGATACGGTGACATGCCACGCGATCACTGCGAACACGGCCATCGTGCCGAGCAGCGGCGCGTCGTGCGCCGCACCGAGCACACCGGCAAACCACGCGGTCTGGAACAGCGCGAAGTTCAGCAGCTGCATTGCGCGCGTCGGGCGTTGTCGCGAAGCGAGCATCACGCCCGGCGCTCGAACAGGTAGTGGCTGACCCACCACTGCTGACCGTCGTCGTAGCCGAACAATTCGGCCACCGACATGAAGAACAGGCGCCAGCGTTGCCACCACGCGCCCGCAGCAAGACCATAGGTGCGCTCGAACAGCGGCCACAGCGCGGCGCGACGATCGTCCATGTTGCGCAGCCAGGCTTCCGAGGTGCGCTGGTAGTGGGTGCCGTCCCAGCGCCAGCGGTTCAGCAGGCGCAGGTCGTCCTGGCACTGCAGCGCGAGGTCGTCGCTGGGCATCATGCCGCCGGAGAAGAAATGCCTGCTCATCCAGTCGCTCGCGTCGCGCTCGACGAACGCGTACGGCGCGCCGCGGTGCGCGAACACGTGCA
>JANYBE010000355.1 GCA_025360945.1 Rhizobacter sp.
TTCGGGTCGTTGCTCGCCAGGCGCCCGGTCACGGCCACCGCCTGCGCGTAGTTGGTGTGCACGCGGCCGGTCGCCGGGTTGATCATCAGCGGCAGCTTGTCGGTATACGTGCCCTTGAGTTTGGACATGCCGCGGTGCTCGAGCAGCTTGGCCGGCAAAGGGTAGTCGGCCGCGAGTTCGGCCAGAACCTCTTCATCGGTACTCGGTGCGCCGCTTGCAGTCTTCTTCTTCACCGGCAGGCCGAGCTTGCCGAAAAGAATCTCGCCGATCTGCTTCGGGCTGCCGAGGTTGAACGGCTGCCCCGCGATTTCGTAGGCCTCGCGCTCGAGTGCGAGCATGCGCTCGGCGAGCTGCTGGCTCTGCACCGCGAGCCTGGGCGCGTCGATCAGCACGCCGGTGCGCTCGATCCGGCCGAGGATCGCGACGGCCGCCATCTCGATGCGCTGGTAGACGTCGAGCAAGCCGGCGTGCGCCTCGATCTGCGGCCACAGCGTCTGGTGCACATGCAGCGTCATGTCGCTGTCTTCGCACGAATAGTCGCTCGCCCTCTCGATGTCGACCTGCGCGAACGAGATCTGGTGCACGCCCTTGCCGCACACGTCCTCGTAGCTCAGGCCCTTGCGGCCGAGGTGGCGCTCGGCCAGGCTCTCCAGGCTGTGCGGCTTGTGGGCTTCGAGCACGTAGCTCTCGAGCATCGTGTCGTGCGCGTAGCCTTGCACCGCGATGCCCGCGTTCGCGAACACGTGCGTGTCGTACTTGATGTTTTGGCCAAGCTTGGGCTTGGTCGGGTTCTCAAGCCAGGGTTTCAGGCGCGCTAGGACCGTTTCGATCGGTAGCTGATCCGCGGCGCCGGCGTAGCTGTGGCGCAGCGGAATATAGGCCGCCTCGCCGACCGCCACCGACAGCGAGATGCCGACGAGCTGTGCGCACATGCCGTCGAGCGAATCGGTCTCGGTGTCGATCGCGGTGATGGCCGCGTGCTCGATCTTCGCGAGCCAGGCACTCAGTGCGTCCTCGGTCAGCACGGTCTCGTAGCGCTTCTCCAGCGTCCGCGCCGGCACAGGCGCTTCGACTGCCACCGGCGTGCCGCTCGCGCTCTCGAGCTCGCGCTTGAAGGACTTGAAGTCGTAGCGGTCGTACAACGTGCGCAATTGCTGCGCATCGGGTGGCGCCAATGCCAGCGATTCGAACCTGGGCCAGCCCGGCACATGCGCGCTCAGGTCGCAGTCGGTCGCGACGGTGACGAGGCGGCGGCCCTGCGGCAGCCAGTCAAGCGCCTTGCGCAGATTCTCGCCCGCGGCGCCCTTCATATCCGGCGCGGCGGCCATCACGCCGTCGAGCGAGCCGTACTCGGCGATCCACTTCACCGCCGTCTTCGGCCCGACCTTGTCGACGCCGGGCACGTTGTCGACCGTGTCGCCGACCAGCGTCAGGTAGTCGACGATGCGATCGGGCGCGACGCCGAACTTCTCAAGCACTCCGGCCGGGTCGAGGCGCTCCTGGGTCATCGTGTTGACGAGCGTGACGTTTGCATCGACCAGTTGCGCCAGATCCTTGTCGCCGGTCGACACGATTACCTGGTAGCCGGTCCGTGCCGCGACCTTGCACAGCGTGCCGATCGCGTCGTCCGCCTCGATCCCGGGCACCGAGAGCACAGGCCAGCCGAGCAGCTTCACCGCCTCGTGAATCGGCTCGATCTGCGCCACCAGGTCGACCGGCATCGCGGTGCGGTTCGCCTTGTACTCGGCATACCACTCGTCGCGAAAGGTCGGGCCCTTGGCATCGAACACGCAGGCACCGAGCGCTGCGGGGTGCTGCTCGCGCAGTAGCTTGAGCATGGACACGACGCCGCGCAGGGCACCGGTCGGCACATTGCCCGGTCCTCGCAGATCGGGCAGCGCGTGGTAAGCGCGGTACAGATAGCTGGAACCATCCACGAGCAGCAGGGTCTTTTCACTCATTCAGACATTGTGAATCAAGCGTTTGCGCAACCGCGGCCTAGAATGAAGCCATCATGAATCCGAAACTCGTACTCGCGCTGGCCTGTCTCTGTTCACCGTGCTGGGCCCAGACCGCGACGGCAGGCGCGCAGTCGCCCGTGGCGACCGAGCGCGGCGAGCCGAACGTCCAGCACACGGTGATCGAGGACAAGGGCTCGAAGATCGACGAGCTGAACGTGCGCGGCCAGGTCCAGCATGTGATCGTCACCCCTAAGGTCGGCGTGACCAACTCCTACGAGATCATCACCGCTCCGGCGGGACGCGATCCGTTCGACGGCACCGGCGGCGCACGCACCGCGGCTGGCAAGCGGGTCTGGAACCTCGTCAAGTTTTGAGTCGGGATGGCGGTCTACACCGAGGTCTCGTACGACGAGGCCGCATCGCTCGTGGCGCGTCTGGGCCTAGGCACGCTGAATGCGCTGACGGGCATCCGCAGCGGCATCGAGAACACCAACTACTTTGCCGACACTTCGCGGGGCAGCTTCGTGTTGACAGTGTTCGAGCGCCTCACGTTCGAGGAGCTGCCGTTCTATCTAGAACTGATGCGGCACCTGGCCAGGTGCCGCATCCCGGTGCCGGGTCCAAAGGCCGACGCCTCGGGCGCGATCCTGCACACGCTGCAGGGCAAACCGGCCGCGGTCGTCGATCGCTTGCGTGGAAGCCACCGACTCGCGCCCGAGGCGACGCACTGTGCGAGCCTGGGTGCAATGCTGGCGCGAATGCACGCGGCCGGCGCCGAGTTCGCGCTGCATCAGTCGAATCTGCGCGGCCTGCCATGGTGGACGGCGACCGTGCCAGTCGTGCTGCCCTTCCTAACCGACACGCAGCGCACGTTGATCGAGACCGAGCTCGCGTTCCAGCAGCAGCTCGCCGCGTCGCCCGCCCACGCCGCACTTCCGCGTGGCGCCATCCACGCCGATCTGTTTCGCGACAACGCGATGTTCGCAGCAGCGCCGTCTGGCGATCAGCTCACCGGCCTGTTCGATTTCTACTTCGCAGGCATCGATGCGCTGCTGTTCGACATCGCGGTGTGCCTGAACGACTGGTGCATCGATCTCGAATCCGGCAGGCTCGACGAAACGCGCGCGACCGCGCTGGTCGCGGCCTACAGCACGGTGCGCCCGCTGACGCCGAACGAACGCCGGCTGCTGCCCGCGCTGATGCGCGGTGCGGCGCTACGCTTCTGGCTGTCGCGCCTGTGGGATCTGTACTTGCCGCGCGACGCCAGCCTGCTGACCGCGCACGACCCGACCCACTTCGAGCGTGTGCTGCGCGAGCGCGTCGCTGCGCCGTGGCACCCGTGAGTCGACTGCAGCGATGAGACTGGCGAGCGTTCCGGCCCGACGCGGCGCCACATGGGTGCGAGAAGGCTTTCGCGCGGTCGCCATGCGCCCATTTGCGTTCGCCGCGCTGTTCATGCTGGTCATGTTCGCGACCCTGCTCGTGCAGTTGCTGCCCTTGCTGGTGGTCGTGGTTCTGCCACTGATCACGCTCGTGCCGCTCGGCTTCATGATCGCCACGCAAACGACGCTGCGTGGCGGCATGCCAACGCCTCGCGTGTTCATCGATCCGCTACGTGTGAATCGGTCCCGCACGGTCGCGCTGCTGCGACTGGGGTTCATCTACGCGTTGGCGATGTTTGCGGTCATCTGGCTCAGCGGCTTGATCGACGGCGGCGCCACGGCAAGCCTGCTCGAGGCCGCCGCGCCGGCCGCCAGCGCGCCCGACGC
>JANYBE010000413.1 GCA_025360945.1 Rhizobacter sp.
GCCCCTCCGCCGTGTACCCGCTGGTGCCCTATTCCAACCGGCTGGGCTACCGCAAGTTTCGCTGGAAAGGGCACGACTACACGACCCAGGCCAACTTCGAAGACCACCCGCACTCGGTGCACGGCCTGGGCTGGCTGCGCCCCTGGGAGATCGTCTCCAGCAGCGTGCTCGAGGTCGTGATCCGTCTGCGCCACCCGGGCGATGCCGACTGGCCGTTCCAGTTCGAGGCGACGCAGTACTTCACGCTCACGCCACACTCGATGCACGTGGAGATGGTGTTCACCAACACCGGCGACGTGGCCCAGCCCGTTGGCCTCGGCTGGCACCCGTACTTTCCAAAGCGCGCGCGCAGCCGGCTGCACATCGAGCTGTCGGATCGCTGGGACTCGGACGCGACTCAGTTGCCGGTGCGCAAGGTCGCGCAGCCCGGCATCGACAGCGATGTGTCGCACCTCGACTTCGACAACTGCTTCGACGGCTGGAAGGGCCTGGCACGCATCCGCGACGAGAAGTTCTCCCTGCAACTGAGTTCGTCGTTGAATCACCTCGTCGTGTTCACGCCCCAGGACCGCGACTATTTCTGCGTCGAGCCGGTCAGCCATGTCTCCAACGCGATCCACATGGCCGACCCGGCCGCGCACGGCCTGCGGACGGTGGCGCCGGGCGAATCGTTCGAGGCCACGATGAACCTCGAGGTGACGGTGGTCTGATGACGGCGGTCTGCGAGGTGCGCGTGGCCGTTGGCGCGGCCGCGCTGCTGGGCGAGTCGCCCGTCTGGCATCCACGCGAAAAGGCGCTCTACTACGCCGATATTTCCGGCCACAAGCTGCAGCGCTTCGACCCGGTGAGCGGCGAGCTGCGTCACTGGGATTTCGCCACCGACGTCGCGAGCCTCGCGCCGCGCCTCGACGGCACGCTGCTGCTCGCGATGCGCGACGGCCTGTGGGTTTTCGATGCGGCGAGCGGCGAGCGCCGACGCGTAGCCGCACCGCCCTACGACCCATCGACCGAGCGATTCAATGACGGCAAGTGCGACCCGCAGGGACGTTTCTGGGTCGGCACGATCTACGAGCCACGCGACCCGCCGCTCGCCTCGCTGCACCGCTTCTCGGCGGGTCAGCTCACAAAGCAGGCCGAAGGATTCACGGTGTTGAACGGTCTCGCCTGGAGCCCGAACGGCCGCACGATGCACTGGAGCGACACCAAGGCGCACACGATCTTTGCCGCCGACTTCGACCCGGCCAGCGGCACGCTGAGCCGCCGGCGCGTGTTCGCGAGTTTTCCGGTCAAGCAAACGGGCCAGTCGCTCGCGACCTATGGTGGCCGGCCAGACGGCGCGGCAATGGACGCCGAAGGCTGCTACTGGGTCGCGATGTTCGAGGGCCAGCGCCTGCTGCGCCTCTCGGCTGCGGGCGAGATCGTGCAGCAGGTCGAGCTGCCGGTGCGTTGTCCCACGATGCCGTGCTTCGGCGGGCCGGACCTGAAGACGCTGTACGTGACGAGTTCGCGCGAGAGCCGCCCCGCGGCCGAGCTGATAGCCCAGCCCTGGGCCGGCTGCGTGCTGGCGCTGGATGTCGACGTGCCCGGGCTGCCGGTGAACTTTGCGACGTGACACGCCCTCACCAGCGCGCGCCGCGGGATCTTGCGCGTCTCGCCCACCGCCAGCACGAAGAACGCGTCGTCGGGCAGTCCCTCCTTTGCGCCGCGCCGCGGTGAGCTGTTTCGGCGGCTCTTGAAGCGACTCGTCGGTCAGCTCGAATGTGCCCCAATGGATTGCGACCGAGCGCTTGGCGTTCACGTCCAGGCGCAGCTGCACGCTTCGGCCGGGGTCGCGTGCTGCGCGGACATGAACCAGCGCGGCTCCGGGGCTCGTCGGCGTTCACCCGGGGTGGGCGGCGCAAGCTGCGCGCAAGCGATCGGGAGGCCGCTTGGAGGCGCGTCGATATCAAAAATTGTCGCGGCTTGGCCGCAGCTTGTGGCGCGGCATCCGGTTGACTTCGGGTTTCCTCATATAATTCCGAGGCTTTGCTGCGCGCGACTTTGGCCACACCATGATTGACACGATCGACAAGCACGTCGACCAGGGTGCAGGTGCGGGAGATGGGGCGCAGCAGGAGTCCTTCAAGACCTGGACCAGGGAAGAAGCCCAGGCCTGGAGGCAGAATAACCCGCCCTTGTCGCCATGGCGGGTGGTCACGGCGCAAGCCGTGGCCGGGCTGGTGTGTTGTGCTGCCGTCTGGGCCTTCACGCAGCGCAGCGAGGCAGTCTGGTCGGCACTGTACGGTGCGGCGGCTGTTGTTGTACCAAGCGCCTTGCTGGCGCGCGGCATGACGCGGGATCTCGGCAACACGACCGGAGCGGCGGGTGCCGCGATGTTCCGGTTCATGTTCTGGGAGATGGTGAAGATTGGAGTGGCCGTCGCCATGCTGTTGGCGGCGTCCAGGGTGGTACCCGGCTTGAGTTGGCCAGCACTGCTGGCGGCGATGGTCGTTTGCATGAAAATGAACTGGTGGGCGCTGCTGTGGCGGCGCAAACCGGTGTTGACGGAACCTACACAGAGAGTCTGATTCGACATGGCTGCCGAAGCAACCGCTGCTGAACATGCAGGACCGACCGCTGGTGAATACATCAGCCATCACCTGACACACCTGCGCTCGCAGGAGCAGACGAGCATCATCGATTTCCACATCGTCAACTGGGACAGCCTGTTCTGGTCGATCGCAATGGGCGTGATCGGTCTGTTTGTCCTATGGCGCGTGGCCAAGAAGGTGACGTCGGGTGTGCCGGGACGCGGTCAGGCGGCGGTCGAGTTCCTGCTGGAAATGGTCGACAACCAGGCCAAGGCTATCGTCCACAACGCGACCTCGCGCAAGTTCGTCGGCCCGCTCGGGCTGACGGTGTTCATCTGGATCCTGCTGATGAACGCGATGGACTTCCTGCCCGTCGATCTGCTGCCGCTGATCTGGGAAAAGATCGTCGGCGCGACCGGTGGCGACGAGCACCACGCCTACCTGCGCGTCGTGCCGACCGCCGACCTCTCGGCGACGCTGGGCATGTCGATCGGCGTGCTGCTGATCTGCGTCTACTACAACATCAAGATCAAGGGTTTGGGCGGCTGGGCCCATGAGCTCGTGGCCGCGCCGTTCGGCAGCCACTTCCTGCTGTGGCCATTCAATTTCGTATTCCAGATGATCGAGTTCACCGCGAAGACTGTGTCGCACGGCATGCGGTTGTTCGGCAACATGTACGCCGGCGAGCTGGTGTTCATGCTGATCGCGCTAATGGGTGCCGTGGGCTTCGGGTCGGCCACCGGCATCACGTTGTGGCTGGGGCACGTGCTGGCCGGCACCGGATGGATCATCTTTCACGCGCTGATCGTGCCGCTGCAGGCTTTCATCTTCATGATGCTCACGCTGGTGTACGTCGGCCAGGCGCACGATCACCACTGATCGCGCACCACGCTTTCTTTCCCTCCCCCAACTTTTCCTTTCTCACTGGAGTCAACATGGAACACGTTCTCGGTTTTGTCGCTCTCGCCGCTGGTCTGATCATTGGTCTGGGTGCCATCGGCGCCTGCATCGGCATCGGCATCATGGGCAGCAAGTACCTCGAATCGGCTGCCCGTCAGCCCGAGCTCATGAACGAACTGCAAACCAAGATGTTCCTGCTCGCCGGCCTGATCGACGCGTCGTTCCTGATCGGTGTTGGTATCGCGATGATGTTCGCGTTCGCGAACCCGTTCGTACTCAAGTAAGTCGCGTTTGCCGATCAACCTCCTGCATAGAAAGGTGTTGCCGTGAGCATCAACGCAACCCTGTTTGCACAGATGGTCGTGCTCTTCATCTTTGCGTGGATCATGATGTCTTTCGTCTGGCCACCCATCGTGAAGGCGCTCGACGAGCGTGCCAAGAAGATCGCCGACGGCCTGTCGGCTGCCGACAAGGCCAAGGCCGAACTGACCAACGCGAACAAGCGCGTCGAAGAGCAGCTGTCAAGCGCCCGCAAGGACGCAACGCAGCGCCTCGCCGATGCCGAGCGCCTGGCGCAGTCGATGATCGAAGAGGCCAAGAGCCGCGCGACCGAGGAAGGCGCGAAGATCATCGCGTCGGCCAAGGCCGAGGCCGAGCAAGAAGCGATCAAGGTGCGCGAGACCTTGCGCGACCAGGTCGCCGCGCTGGCAGTCAAGGGCGCTGAGCAGATCCTGCGCAAGGAAGTGAACCCCGCGGTGCACGCTGCACTGCTGTCGCAACTCAAGACCGAGCTGTAAGCGATGGCCGAGCTTGCAACCCTAGCCCGGCCGTATGCCGAAGCGCTGTTTCAGGTCGCCGTCAAGGGCGATCTGAAACAGGCCAGCAGCGAACTCGAGGCGTTGTCGGCAGTCGCCGCAGATTCGCGGCTACGCCAGTTTGCCGACGCGCCGAGCGCCGGCGCGGGGCAGGTGTTCGACCTGATGACCTCGGTCGTGAAGACGCCGCTGTCGGAGGCTTCGAAGAACCTGTTGCGCACCGTAATCGACAACGGCCGCCTGAGCGTGCTGCCCGAGATCGCGGCGCAGTTCCACTCGCTGGTGAGCGAACGCTCGGGCGTTTCGGACGCAATCGTCTACAGCGCGTTTTCCATCGAGCCGGCGCAGCTGAGCGACGTGGTGGCGTCGCTGGAGAAGCGCTTCAAACGCAAGCTCAACGCCTCGGTGCAGTTGCAGCCCGAGCTGATCGGCGGCATTCGCGTGGTCGTCGGCGACGAAGTGCTCGACACCTCGGTGAAGGCACGCCTCGAACAAATGAAGGCGGCGCTCACGGCCTGATGGCCTGAGCTTCGTCCATCGGAGAGACCAATGAACCTGAATCCCGCAGAAATTTCCGAACTCATCAAGAGCCGCATCGAAGGTCTTGGCGCGTCGACCGACATCCGCAACCAGGGCACGGTCGTATCGGTGACCGACGGCATTTGCCGCATCCACGGCCTGTCCGACGTGATGCAGGGCGAAATGCTCGAGTTCCCGGCCACCGCCGACGGCACGCCCACGTTCGGCCTGGCGTTGAACCTCGAGCGCGACTCGGTCGGCTCGGTGATCCTGGGCGAGTATGAGCACATCTCCGAAGGCGACACGGTCAAGTGCACCGGCCGCATTCTCGAAGTGCCCGTCGGCCCGGAGTTGAAGGGCCGCGTTGTCAACGCGCTCGGGGCACCAATCGACGGCAAGGGCCCGGTCGGCGCCAAGATGCAGATGCCGATCGAGAAGATCGCACCGGGCGTGATCGCGCGCAAGTCGGTCGACCAGCCGATGCAGACCGGCCTAAAGTCGATCGACTCAATGGTGCCGATCGGCCGCGGTCAGCGCGAGCTGATCATCGGCGACCGTCAGACCGGCAAGACCGCGGTGGCGATCGACGCAATCATCAACCAGAAGGGTCAGAACATGACCTGCATCTACGTTGCGATCGGCCAGAAGGCGTCGTCGGTCAAGAACGTGGTGCGTGCACTCGAAGCCAACGGCGCGATGGAGTACACCATCGTCGTCGCCGCCACCGCCGCTGAAAGCGCGGCGATGCAGTACGTGTCGGCCTATTCGGGTTGCACGATGGGTGAGTACTTCCGCGATCGTGGAGAAGACGCGCTGATCGTGTATGACGACCTGTCCAAGCAGGCCGTGGCGTATCGCCAGGTCTCGCTGCTGCTGCGCCGCCCGCCGGGCCGCGAAGCGTACCCGGGCGATGTGTTCTATCTCCACTCGCGCCTGCTCGAACGCGCCGCGCGTGTGAATGCCGACTACGTCGAAGCGTTCACCAAGGGTGCGGTCAAGGGCAAGACCGGTTCGCTCACCGCGCTGCCAATCATCGAAACGCAGGCCGGCGACGTGTCTGCGTTCGTGCCAACCAACGTGATCTCGATCACCGACGGCCAGATCTTCCTGGAAACCTCGCTGTTCAACTCCGGCATTCGTCCCGCGATTAACGCCGGAATTTCGGTGTCGCGCGTCGGCTCATCCGCTCAGACCAAGATCATCAAGGGCCAGTCCGGCGGTATCCGCACCGACCTGGCGCAGTACCGTGAGCTGGCTGCGTTCGCGCAATTCGCCTCCGACCTCGATGAAGCGACCCGGCGGCAGCTGGATCGCGGCACCCGGGTCACCGAGCTCATGAAACAGAAGCAGTACGCGCCGATGTCGGTTGCGGAGATGGGAC
>JANYBE010000487.1 GCA_025360945.1 Rhizobacter sp.
GATGATGTCGACCTTCTGGTCGGTTTCGCAGTCGTAGACGCCGTAGAAGACGCGTTGTGCCGCATCGATCTGCTCGGAGCTCGCCGGCGGGGTCAGATCCACCACCGGTGCCTTCGCGGCCGCCTTGGGAGCGGCCTTGGCCACCTTCTTGGCGACCGGTGCGGCGGCGGTTTGTGCCGCGGCCATGCCGGCAAACGACAGGCCCAGCGCGAGCGCCAGGGTGGAACGACGGATCAGATGTTGCAGTGTCATGGTCAATATTGTGGTTGCCAACGAGGCGTCCATTGTCGAGGGCTGAGCTGGCCGGCGGTGGCCCGTCAGTGCAACAAATTCCTCGTCCCGCACCGATGTTTCTTCTGGACACGTTTGCCGCGCGCGGCTCATGAAAAGAAGCGTTGACGAACTTCCACCGGCAGCGGCTGTCCGGTGCGCCGCGCACGTTCCAGCACCTGCCAGAAGTAGCGGTAGCTGGCGCGGTCGTGCAGCGTGTCGCGGTGGCTGATCGGGGCCCACTGCGCATCCTGCGCTGCGCAGACGATCTGGCAGGCCTGTTCGACCTCAGCCGCGCTCGGCGCGAAGGCCTCGACGATCGGCACGATCTGGTTCGGGTGGATGCTCCACATGCGCGTGTAGCCGAACTCGCGCGACGCACGTGTGGCCGCGTCCATGATCGCGGCGGTGTCGTTGAACTCGGTGACGACACAGTGCGACGGTGTCTTTGCGAATCCGTGGCAGGCCGCGGCGATCGCGAGCTTCGCCCGGACCACGAGCGGGTGCGTGAACTGGCCCTCGACGCTCATGCCGGCGGCCGGGATGGCGCCGCGGTGGGCCGAGACGAAATCCATCAGGCCAAACGACAGCGACTCGACGCGCTGGTGCGCCGCGATGCGCTCGACCTCGCGCAGCGCACCATGGGTTTCGATCAGCACGTGCACCGGCAGCACTCGCCCCAGACCGTTCACGCGCGACTGGTGATCGATCTCGACGCAGGCCCGTTCCACGTCCCCGAGGCTGCGCGGTTTCGGCACCATCAGGTAGGCCAGCCGCTCGCCGGCGCGGCCGACGAGCGTGGCCACATCATCCGCGAAGCACGGGTGATCGATCGGGTGTACGCGCGCGCCGACGCGGCCGAAACGGTTCGCTTCCGACATCGCGAGCTCGGCCACCATGTGCGCATGCGCGGCCTCGCCGCCGATCGGCGCGCCGTCTTCGCAATCGAGCGTGATGTCGAACACCGGACCGAGCTGCGCTTGCAGCGCGAGGCTCTTGCGCATGCGCGCCTCGACGCCGCAGTAGTGGTCGCAGACGGGCAGCGCAGCGGCGACCTCGGTGGCGTCGAACAGCGCATCCCGGGGGTGAGCGGCGGTGGTGGTCGTCACGACGATTCGCCTCAGGTCGCGCGCCGCCGGGCAACGATGAACAGCCGCGGGAACGCGAGCAGCAACCGGCGATCGGCGCGCGGCAGGTAGGCCAGCGCGATGCGGCGCTCGTACTCGGCGAGAAAGCCCTCGCGGTACGCGGACGTCAGCGGATCGACGAACGGCCGCAGCCCGGTGCCGCGCACCCATTCGACGATCGCCGCCGGGGTGTCCATCGGGTGCTGGTATGCGGTGCGCCAGACGTCGACCTCGGCCGCGTCGGCTGCGAGCAGGTCGTAGTAAGCATGGAGTGCCAGGATCTTGGTGCGCACGATGGCGGCCCTGGCGATGCTGCTCGCCCAGGGGTCGAGCGTGGCGACCTCGCGCATCAGTCGGTGTGTCGGTTCGTCGCGGTTGTCGGGCATCTGGATCGCAAGCACGCCGCCGGGTGCGAGTGTCTTGAAGAGACGCGGTAGCAGCGTTTCGTGGTCCGCCACCCATTGCAACGCGGCGTTCGCATAGATCAGGTCCGGTGGCTCGGACGGCTGCCACTGCGCGATGTCGCAGAGCTCGAAGCGGCACGCCGGCAGGCGCTTGCGAGCGCTCGCGAGCATCGCTTTGGAGTTGTCGGTGCCGACGACTTGCGCCCCGCGGAAGCGCTCGACCAGTAACTCGGTGGAGTTGCCCGGGCCGCAGCCCAGGTCGCAGATGCGCGCGGCCCGGGTCAGCGTGACCCGGGCCAGCAGTTCGCGCGCGGGACGGGTGCGCTCGTCTTCGAATCGACGGTACAGCTCGGGGTTCCAGTCGCTGTCAGCCATGGCAGGGCTCCCGGATATTGAGCGTGCGCGCACGGCCGCACGCGGCCGTTGGATTTACAGCAGATGCTTGACGCCGTCCTGTTCGCCTTGCAGCTCGGCGAGCGTGACATTGATGCGCTCCTGGCTGAAGGCGTCGATTGGCAGGCCTTCGACCAGCTTGTACTCGCCGCCTTCGCAGGTGACGGGGAAGCCGAACATCAC
>JANYBE010000517.1 GCA_025360945.1 Rhizobacter sp.
CGGCATCATGAGCCAGTACCGCGACAAGAAGAACCCGCCGGCCTGGTTCGGTATGGACGTGTGGGGTGCGACTGTGTGCTTCAACACCGTCGAGGCGCAGAAGAAGAACATCCCGAAGCCCGAGACATGGAAGGACTTGACCAAGCCGGTCTACAAGGGCCAGATCGTGATGCCCAACCCGGCATCGTCGGGCACCGGCTTCTTCGACGTGAACGCCTGGCTCGCGCTCTGGGGCGACGATAACGGCAAGGGCGGCGGCTGGAAATACATGGACGCGCTGCACGAAAACATCGCGCAGTACACGCACTCGGGCTCCAAGCCGTGCAACATGGCGGCGACGGGCGAGTACGTGCTGGGCATCTCGTTCGAGTACCGCGGCAACACCAATAAGGCCAAGGGCGCGCCCATCGATCTGGTGTTTCCGAAGGAAGGCCTGGGCTGGGACCTGGAGGCGATCGGCATTCACACCGGCACCAAGAAGCTCGATGCTGCGAAGAAGCTCGCCGACTGGGCCTCGAGCAAGGACGCGATGCGTTTGTATGGCAAGAACTTCGCGATCACCGCGATCCCCGGCGTGGCCGAACCGCTGAAGAACGTACCGGCCGATTACGAGGCACGTCTCGTGAAGATGGACTTCGCGACCACCGCGAAGAACCGCGAGCGTGTGCTGGCCGAGTGGAACAAGCGCTACGACGCCAAGAGCGAGCCGAAGAAGTAATGCCGACGCCATGAGCCTTTATCTTCGCCTGGAAGGCATCGGCAAAAGCTTCGGCTCCTTCCAGGCGCTGAGCGACATTCATCTGTCGATAGCGAAGGGCGAGTTCGTCTGTTTTCTCGGGCCCTCGGGCTGCGGCAAGACGACGCTGCTGCGCATCATCGCAGGGCTCGAGACGCAGACCGCCGGCAGCATCCACCAGGGTGAGCGTGACATCTCGGTGCTGCCGCCCGCACAGCGTGACTACGGCATCGTGTTCCAGTCGTACGCGCTGTTCCCGAACCTGACTGTCGCCGATAACGTCGCATATGGTCTGGTCAATCGCAAGCAGCCGCGCGCCCAGATCAATCTGCGTGTCGAGGAGCTGCTCAAGCTTGTCGGCTTGCCGGGCAGCGGCATCAAGTACCCGGCGCAGTTGTCCGGTGGCCAGCAGCAGCGCATCGCGCTGGCGCGGGCGCTGGCCACCAAGCCCGGGCTGCTGCTGCTCGACGAACCGCTCTCTGCGCTCGACGCGCTGGAGCGCGTGCGTTTGCGTCAGGAGATCCGCTCGCTGCAGCACAAACTTGGCGTGACCACGATCATGGTGACGCACGACCAGGAGGAAGCGCTGTCCGTCGCTGACCGCATCGTCGTGATGAACAACGGCGTGATCGAGCAGGTCGGCACACCAATGCAGGTATACCGCGATCCGGCCACGCCCTTCGTTGCCGATTTCGTCGGCAAGATCAACGTGCTGCCTGGGCGCCTGCATCCTGGGCGCGCGCTGCACATCGGCGCAAGCCGCTTCGTCTGCGAGCTCGATGCCGACAGCGAGCGCGACGTCAAGGTCTATTTGCGCCCCGAAGATCTGTTGGCGCGGCCGATCTCGCCGGGCGACGCCAACGTCTTCAACGCCCATATCGAGAAGATCGAGTTCCTCGGCTCGTTCTGCCATGTCGGTGTGCGCTCGGCCGAGATCGGACCGCAGCCGCTGACGGTCTACCTGTCGCTGAACTACATCGCCGAGCTGGGGCTGCAGATCGGCAGCCGGCTGCCGCTGCGCGTGATGCCGGAACGCATGCGCTTTTTCTGAGCCTGGCCGTGTCCGCAGTCCTGCCATCGCCCGCCGCGCTGCACCAGCGCGTGCACTGGACCGACCGCATCGCACATGTCGCGCTGCTGCTGGTCGTGCTCGCGCTTGTCGTCTTCCTCGCGCTGCCGCTGGCGAGCATCCTCGTCAAGTCGCTGCAGAACGGTGAGGGTGCGTTCGTCGGGTTGTCCAACTTCACCAGCTACCTCGCGTCACCTTCACTGCTGACGTCGCTGGGGCATAGCGTCTGGGTCTCGGCCATGGTCACTGCGGTCACGCTGCCGCTGGCCTTCGGCTTTGCCTATGCGCTGTCGCGCAGCTGCATGCTGTTCAAAGGGCTGTTCCGCACCATTGCGCTCATCCCGCTGCTGGCGCCGTCGCTGCTGTCGGCGCTGTCGCTTATCTACTGGTTCGGCAACCAGGGGCTGGCGCGCGGCGTCATTCATGCACTCGGCTTCGAGACGATCTACGGCGCACCGGGCATCGTCGTGGCCGAGTGCTTCGCGGTTTTTCCGCATGCGCTGATGATCCTAATCACCGCGCTGTCGCTGGCCGACGCGCGCCTGTACGAAGCGGCGAATGCCCTGGGTACCAGCACTCGGCGCAAGTTCTTCACGATCACGCTGCCGGGCGCGAAGTACGGGCTGATCTCGGCGGCGCTGGTCGCGTTCACGCTGGTGATGACGGATTTCGGCATCCCCAAGGTCATTGGCGGCAACTTCAACATGCTCGCCACCGATGTGTTCAAACTCGTGATCGGCCAGCAGGACTTCCAGCGCGGCGCCGTCGTCGGGCTGTTGCTGCTGGCGCCGGCGGTGCTGACCTTCGTCATCGACTGGCTGATTGGTCGCAAGCAGACCTCGATGCTCTCGGCCCGCGCCGTGCCCTATCGTCCTTCCCAGGCCAAGGTGTTCGACGCACTGATGACGGGCTACACGGTGCTTGTCAGCGCGCTGATGCTGCTGATGCTAGGGATGGCGGTGTTCGCGTCGGTTGCGAGCTTCTGGCCCTACGACCTGACGCTGACGCTGAATCACTACACGATGGGGCTGGTCGATGCCGAGGTCAGCGAGGCCTTCGTCAACAGCCTGAGGCTGGCCGCCGGCACCGCGTTCTTCGGGACCATCATCGTGTTCACCGGCGCCTACATGCTCGAGAAGACGCGCGGCCTGGACGCGCTACGTCCGGTCGTGCGCCTGCTTGCGATGCTGCCGATGGCGGTGCCCGGCCTAGTGCTCGGCCTCGGCTACATATTCTTCTTCAACCTGCCCGGCAATCCGCTGAATGGGCTGTACCAGACATTGCCACTGCTGGTGCTGTGCACCATCGTCCACTTCTACACCACGGGCCACGTGACGGCGGTGACAGCGCTGAAGGCGTTGGACGCCGAATTCGAATCGGTCTCGGCCTCATTGAAAGTGCCGTTCTTCAAGACCTTCTGGCGCGTCACGTTGCCGATCTG
>JANYBE010000524.1 GCA_025360945.1 Rhizobacter sp.
TAGATCGGATCGATCTCCATGCCGCAGCAGACACGGCCGACGCGCTGAGCGGCGATGAGGGTGCTACCGCTGCCCAGGAACGCGTCGAGCACGAGGTCGCCGCGGTTGGAGAAGTCCAGGATCGCGTCAGCCACCAGGCGCACCGGCTTGACCGTCGGGTGCAGGGCCAGCAGATCGCCCTCTTCCGTCGACTTGCGGGTCGAGGCAATGCTGCGGTAGTCCCAGACGTTGGTGCGGTAGCGGCCATGGCGACCGAGCTCGACGTTGTTGACGTGCGGTGCGGTGCCGTTCTTGAACACGAATATCAGCTCGTGGCGTGAACGGTACAGCGAGCCCATACCACCCACGTTCTTGTTCCAGACGCAGATGTTCTTGAGCTCGGTGTAGGCCGACTGGCCCGCAGCAGTGATCTCGGCGACATGACGCCAGTCCATGCACTGAAAGTGGATCGAACCCTTCTTGCTGTGGCGAACGGCGTGACCGAAGACGACGGTGAGGAACTGCGTGAACTCGGCCGCGCTCATCTCGCCGGTGGCCATCGCGAACTCGCGATGCTTGATCGCACCCTTGCCACCAACATGACCGTCGATGGCGACGTTGTATGGTGGGTCTTCGAAGACGACGCTTGCGAGGTGGCCGGCCATCAGGCGGTCGTAGGACTCAGGCTCGCGGCTGTCGGCGCACAGGATGCGGTGCGGGCCGAGGAGCCAGAGGTCGCCGGGTTCGGACACGGCGGTGAGATCCGGGGCCGGCAACACGTCGGCAGGGTCGTTGTCGACATCGGCGTCTAAGCCCTGGATGCGGAAGTCGATCTCGCCCATGTCGAAGCCGATCACGTCGAGCTGAAAGTCGAGGTCGAGGATCGAGAGTTCCTTCAGGCTCTCGGCCAACAACTTGTCGTCCCACGTCGAGTTCTCGGTGAGCCGGTTGTCGGCGATCATGTAAGCCTTGGCCTGCGCCGGGGTCAGGTGGTCTAGGCTGATCGTGGGCACCTCGGTCCAGCCCAGTTTGCGGCAGGCCAGGACTCGGCCGTGGCCGGCGATGTCGGCAAAGAGCGCAGCCGATTCGACCGGTTTCTCCAACGTCGGCAAATGCCCGCATTCCGGCAGCACTTCGAACCGCGCGTTCGGCAGCGCCGCCGCCAGCACCTGACCCACTGCAACAGGCACCAATGCGTCCTGCTCACCCCACAGCACCAGTGCCGGCACCGTCAAAGCGCCGAGCCTGGACTCGGCCTCCCGCCGCACGCCGAGCGCGCGCGCCTGCGCGGCGCCAGCTGGGCCGCCCGCGCGCCGGGCCATTGAGGTTGCCCCCGGATTTCGGAATTCATAGCTCACCCCGGAGAATGCCGGGATGGGAGCAAATATGAGCAATGAACGAGCGACGAGAGCGAAGTACACGCTGGAGTTCAAGCAGGAGGCCGTCAGGCAGGTCAAGGCTGGGCGGGCGGCATCGGTGGTCGCCAAGACGCTGGGCATGCCCAAGGCGAGCCTGACGAACTGGGTGCGATCCGAGGTCAACGGCGAACTTGGTGTCGCGGCTGACGGCAAACCGGCGTCGGTTGTCACGCCCGAGCAGGCGGAGATCGCCCGGTTGCGGGCGGAGGTTGCGCGGTTAAAGATGGAGCGCGACATCGTAAAAAAAGCCGCGGCGTACTTTGCACAGGATGCGCTGCAAGGTACGCCTGGATCAGGTCGATGAAGGGCCGCTGGCCGATCACGTTGATGTGCGAGGTTTTGGAGGTCAGCCCGAGCGGGTACTTTGGGTGGGAAGCCGGTCAGCACCGCGAGCGGCCCAGTCCGAGACGGTCGCTTAGCGACGAGGCATTGCTCGCACACATGCGCGCCATTCACGAGCAACTCCGCGCGGAATATGGGTGGCCTCGGATGCACAAGGAATTGCTCGCGCGAGGCCATCGTGTCGGCAAGGAACGCGTGCGCCAGTTGATGCAGCGTCACGGGCTGCGGGCCAAGGGCAAACGCAAGTTCGTGGTGACGACCGACAGCGCGCATCGCCTACCGATCGCGGCCGACCTTGTTCAGCGGCGCTTCATTCGCCAGCGCCGAATCGACTATGGACTGGCGACATCACCTACATTTCAACGGACGAAGGCTGGCTGTACCTGGCCGCGGTCGTCGACCTCCACAGCCGTCAGGTCGTGGGCTGGAGTCTGCAGCCGCACATGCAGGCCTCGCTAGTTAAGGACGCGCTGCTGATGGCCTGCTTCCGCAGGCATCCACCGCCCGACTTGATCTTTCACAGCGACAGGGGCAGCCAATACTGCAGTGCCGATTTCCGGGCGAGCTTGGAGGCTTGGAAGATGCGCAGTTCGATGTCGCGCAAAGGCAATTGCTGGGACAACGCGCCCACCGAGAGTCTGTGGGGTCGGTTGAAAACGGCCTGCGTACACGGCCGACGATTTGCGACGCGAGATCATGCTCGGCAGGCCATCCTGGACTGGCTGGCTTTTTACAACTACTCGCGGCTACATTCGGCGCTGGGCTATGTCAGCCCGATGCAGTACGAACAACGCTGGTTGGCGGCGCAGCTGAAATCTGCCGCTTGACGACCGAGCTATGCACTCCGGATTTTAGGGGCAACCTCAGGGTACGGTGCGCGTGGAAGTTGCGGGCAGCCAGAACCCGGAACGCCACGTCCTCGTGCAGCTTGCGCGCGATCTTGCGTGAGCTGAACACGCCGGTGGCATAGCCGTACACCAGCACCTTGACCATCATGGCCGGGTGGAACGGCTGGTTGCGCGGGCCGTCCTTGTCGTAGCGCGCGTAGAACGCGCCCAGGTCAACTCCGTCAACGGCGTCGCTGATGAAGTGCGCCAGGTGCCCTTCAGGCAGCCACTCCTGCAGCGACTCGGACAGCAGCAGCATCTGATCAGGTTCGTAAGGAAGGTAGTTCGGTAGTTCGCGGCCATGCCGCATCAACGCATCGCCCATGCCATCAGCAGTCAGGGACTTCCCTTCTGCCGCCCAGGCTCCTAGCGGGACCTTCGCAAGTTTCATGTATTTCTGGGCCGGAGACAGCCCAGATTCACTTGGATTGAAGGTTTTGCGTTATTCTTGATGCGCCGCCACTGCTACATGAAATAAGTGCAT
>JANYBE010000525.1 GCA_025360945.1 Rhizobacter sp.
AGCAGCCGCTTGATGTCCACCGTGATGCCGGGCGTCGATGCTGCGGCGTCATTGATGACCTTGCGGATGGCTGCTTCCACCTGGGCCGGGTTCTCCTCGGGGATCATGCGGCGGTCGAGCTTGAGCACGACCTTGCCGGGCACGACATTGGTGTTGGTGCCGCCTTCGATGCGGCCGACATTCAGGTACGGGTGCGTGATGCCCTCGACCTTGGACGTGATCTGCTGGTACAGCGTGTTCTGGTGGTACAGCGCGTTCAGGATCGCGACCGCGCCCTGCAGCGCGTCGACGCCGGTGTCGGGAATGGCCGCGTGCGCCATCTTGCCGTTGACGGTGACTTCCATTTGCAGGCAGCCGTTGTGCGCCGTCACGACCTGGTAGCTGAAGCCGGCAGCGAGCAGCAGGTCGGGGTGCGTGAGCTTGTTGCGCAGCAGCCAGCCTGGGCCGAGCTCGCCGCCGAATTCCTCGTCGTAGGTGAAGTGCAGTTCGACCGCGCCCTTGAGTTGGCCTTTCAGCGTCTCGAGCGCGCGCACCGCGAAGGTGTAGGTCGCGAAGTCGCTCTTGCTCACCGCCGACGCGCGACCGTAGAGCCTGCCGTCGACGATCTCGCCGCCATAGGGCTGGTGCGTCCAGCCTTCGCCTGGCGGCACGACGTCGCCGTGCGCGTTCAGCGCGACGGTGCGCCCGCCGGCCCCGTAGGGCCGGCGCACGATCAGGTTCGTGATCGAACCCATGCCGTATTCCTTCAGCGCCCATTCGGGCACGACATGCTTCTCGGCCTCGAAGCCGAAGCCTTTGAGCAGCTCGGCGGTGCGCTCGGCGTGCGGTGCGTTGTTGCCCGGAGGCGTGTCCGTGGGCACTTGCACCAGGGCTTGCAGGAACTTGACTTCCTCCTCGAAGTGGGCGTCGATCCAGGCGTCGAGTTGTTCGTAGCTGTTCATCTTGGTCATCATCCTCAGGCGGCGAGTTCGTTCAGCACATGCATGAACGCATCGACCGCAAGCTGCATGTCGTCGTTGGTGCTCGATTCGAGCGGGTTGTGGCTGATGCCAGCATTCTGGCCGCGCACGAACAGCATCGCCTGCGGCATCGCCTCGTGCAGTTTCATCGCATCGTGGCCCGCGCCACTGGGCATGCGAAAGACCGGCAGGCCGGTGCAGCGACGGCGCGCTCCCAGCGCTGCTGCCACTCGGGCGCGCTTGGCGCGGCGGCGGCGCGCATCGTCTCCTCGATCGTGTGGTTCAGGCCCCGGCGCTCGCAGATGCGCGCGAGCTCGGCGAGCACGTCCTTCGCGCAGGCATTGCGCACCTCGTTTGTCGTCGCCCGGATGTCGAGCGTGAATTGGCAGCGGCCGGGCACCACGTTCGTCGAGCCGTTCGGCACCGTCAGGATGCCCATCGTGCCCACCAGGTTCGGTGCCGCGGCGGCGCGCTGCTCGAGGTACAGCGCGAGTTCGGCGACGGCCACGGCCGCGTCGCGCCGGCTGTCCATCGGCGTGGTGCCGGCGTGGCTCGCCATGCCGAGCACTTCGCCGAGATAGCGCACACCGCCGTTGATCGAGGTGACGACGCCGAGCGGCAGGTCAAGTGCGTTCAGCACCGGACCTTGTTCGATGTGGACTTCGACGAAACCCTGGTATTCGCTCGCATCGCGCTTGCACGCGCGGATTGCGTCGAGCGTGGCGGGGAGGCCGGCCAGGCGCATCGCGTCGCGCATCGTGATGCCGTCGGCGTCGGTCTGATCCAGCCACTCGGGGTTGAAGTGGCCGGTGAGCGCACCCGAGCCGAGGAAGGTCGCCTTGTAGCGCTGGCCCTCGTCCTCGGAGAAGCCGACGACCTCGAAGCCGTAGGGCAGCCGCTTGCCCGCGCGGTGCAGTTCACGCACGCAGATCATCGGCACAAAGATGCCGAGCCGACCGTCGTACTTGCCGCCGTTGCGCACGGTGTCGTAGTGGCTGCCGGTGAGCAGGCACTTCTTCGTCGGATCGCTGCCGTGGTACACGCCGACGACATTGCCGACTGCGTCGATCTTCGCCTCGTCGAAACCACACTCGATCATCCACGACTTCAGCTGCGCGGCGCAGGCGCGGTGCGCGTCGGTGAGGTAGGTGACGGTGAGCTCGTTGCGCTCGCCATAGCCGGGGTCGGTGTGGCGGCCGAGCAGCTCGGCGCAGTCCCAGGCCTGGTTGCCCAGCAGCGGCTCCACGCCGAACTTGTCGTTCAGGCGGATTTCGGCGATGCGGTGGATGTTGCGGATGCACTCGGCGAGCTCGAAGTCGGCGTGGTTGGTCAGGCGCCGCTCGAAAGTGGCGATGATCTGGTGCCGCGTCAGGCCGGCGCCGCGCGGGCCGCGCACGGCCACCGTGAACGGGAAGCCGAACTTCTTGTTGTAGGCCGCATTGAGTCCCTGGATGTGCGCGAACTCGGCCGGCGTGCATTCGGTCAGGCCAGCGCGGCCTTGCTCATGGGTCGACTCGGCGGTCAAGGTCTTCGCGACCATCGCCTTGCCTGCGAGCTCGGGGTGGGCGCGGATCAGCGCGACCTGCGCGCTTTTTCCCGCGTCGCGCAGTGCGGTGACAAGCGCGTGCTTGAGCTGCGCGAGGCTGGCGAACGGGCGCTTGCTCCAGGTCTTCTCGGCGATCCATGGCGAATGCTCGTAGACGCCGGCCAGTGCTGCCGTGAACTCGGCCTGCGAACTCGCGTTGAGCTGGGCCAGGGTGAGGAGGGCGGTCATTTGTCTTGTCTCCGAAGTCTTGGTCAGACGCCGTGCGGATGGACCGCGGCCCAGTGCCGCGCGATGTCGATGCGCCGGCAGATCCAGACGCGGTCATGTTGCTGCACGTGGTCGAGAAAACGCTGCAGGGCCTTGAAGCGCCCCGGCCGACCGAGGATGCGGCAGTGCATGCCGATGCTCAGCATCTTCGGCGTCTCGCTGCCTTCTTCGTACAGCACGTCGAACGCATCCTTCAAGTAGGTGAAGAAGTGGTCGCCGGTGTTGAAGCCCTGCATCGAGGCGAAGCGCATGTCGTTGGTGTCGAGCGTGTAGGGCACGATCAGGCGCCGGAGCGTGCTGCCGTCGGTCTTGGCCACCGGCATCCAGAACGGCAGG
>JANYBE010000553.1 GCA_025360945.1 Rhizobacter sp.
CTCGGCCGGTGTCAGGGTTTCCCAGATCTTCTTGGAGAACACCAGCACCTCAGGGCCCATGGAGTGCATGGTCTCGGAGTACACGGCTGCCGACTCGTAGTGCTTGGCCTCTTCGTACGAGGGGTAGTTGTTTTCGGCAGCGTCCAAGAGGCCGGTCTTCAGGCCGGTGTAGACCTCGGCAAAAGGCATGGGGGTGGCCGATGCACCCATGGCGCCAATGGTGCTGACCCACAGGTCGGACGGTTGCACGCGGATCTTCATCCCCTTCATGTCGGCCAATGTCTTGATCGGCTTCTTGGCGTACACCGAGCGTGCACCGCTCTCGTAGAAGGCCAGACCGATGAAGCCAGCCTTGTCGAAGGCCGCCAGGATCTTGTCGCCCTGCGGGCCGTACATCGTCTTGCGGAAATGCTCGATGTCGCGGAACAGGAACGGCAGCGACGGGATCACCGACTCCGGCACGATTCCGTGGAACGATGCAGAGCTGACCCGCACCATGTCGAGCGCGCCTATCTTGACCTGCTCGACGGTGTCCTTCTCGGAGCCCAGCGAGCTGTCGCCGAAGATTTTGATCGAGTCCTTGCCGCCGGTGGCCTTCGAGAGCTCCTCGCTCATGTGCATGACGGCCTGGTTGGTCGGGAAGTCCTTGGCGTGCACTTCGGCCGAACGGAAGGTGCGTGCCGTCACGGCCGACGTAGCGAGCGCAAGCATGGTGATTGCGATCAGGCTGGGCAAGGTCTTGAGCTGGAATGTCATATTTGTCTCCGGGATGGGCTTCTTGGATGTGGGCAGAACGTGCGGGTCACTCGTAGGGTCCCTTGGTGACAAAGCCGCCGCCCTGGTACAGCGCCGCTGGGTTGGTCTGATCGATCGTGGGCTGACGTGCCATCGCCGCTGCACGGAAGGGCTCCGAGCTGTCCTGTGGACGGTAGCCGATGTGTCTGGCGGGTGTGTTGTCCCACCAGGTCGTGGCGTTGTCGGACACACCGTAGATCACGCTGTGACCGACCACGGGCGCGGTCAGGCTCGCCACGACCAGGCGCTCGAGATCGTCGTAGCTCATCCAGGTGGCGAGCATGCGCCGGTCCGCGGGTTCGGCGAACGACGAGCCGATGCGCAGGCTCACCGTCTCGATGCCATAGCGATCGAAATAGAACTGCGCGAGGTTTTCGCCGAAGGCCTTGCTCAAACCGTAGTGCCCATCGGGGCGCATGGGCATGGTCGCGTCGATGACTTCGTCCTGCCGATAGAAGCCGGTGACGTGATTCGAGCTCGCGAAGATCACGCGCTTCACGCCCTGCTTTCGCGCCGCCTCATACAGGTTGTAGGTACCGACGATGTTGGCCTGCAGGATCGGCTGGAACGGGCCTTCGACCGAAACACCACCGAGGTGCACGACGGCATCGACGTCGGCGAGCAGCTCAATCACCGCGGCCGCGTTCTCGAGCGCGGCAGGCGCCAGCTCTTCGCTCTGCGCCGCGTCGCCCAGCTCGGCGATGTCGCTCAGGCGTAGCACCGCGCAATATGCCTTCAACCGCCGCCGCAGCTCGCGGCCCAGACCACCGGCGGCACCAGTCAGCAACAGGCGCTTGAAAGGCGGGGGAGAAGTGGCGGCGATGGTCATTTGGACGATTTGACAGGGTTAGAACGGATTGCTTTTTCGGACTTGCCCGAAGAATCTGTTGTGTCTCGTCATCAGTTGTCGTACAACATCGGCAATGCTAGCGTCCCCCCTTTGGCTGTCAAGCGTACCCCGTCGGGGTTTACACCGAGTCTCATGAATACCCTTGCCCCCCGGCGCCGCGCCCGCACCCTCGCGCATGAACTGGTCGAGTCGCTCGGCGACCGCATCCGCGATGGCCGGCTCTGTCCCGGCGACAAGCTGCCAACCGAAGCCGCATTCATGGGCGAGTTCGGTGTCAGCCGCACCGTCGTGCGCGAGGCGCTGTCCAAGCTGCAGGCCTCGGGCCTGGTCGAGACGCGCCATGGCGTCGGCACGTTCGTCGTTGGGCTGGGCGATTCGTCGGCATTCCGGATCGCGCCCGAGCAGCTCGCGACGCTGCGCGACGTGGTGGCGATGCTCGAGCTGCGCATCGGCGTCGAGACCGAGGCCGCGGGCCTCGCGGCTCAGCGCCGCACGGCGCAGAACCTGGTCGTAATGCGCGACGCCCTCGACGCATTCACGCAGGCCGTCGAGGCCGGACGCGACGCGGTCGCGGCGGACTTCCAATTCCACCAGGAGATCACCCGCGCGACGCAGAATCCGCACTTTGCGAGCCTGATGGCGACGCTTGGCTCGATGATCATTCCGCGCGCCCGGCTCGACCCGTCGCGCCCGGCGGACGAAGAGCGCCAAGCCTATTTGCGCCGTGTCAACGCGGAGCACAACAGCATTCTTGATGCGATCGAGAACCAGGATGTCGAGGCCGCGCGGGCGGCGATGCGCACGCACCTGGCGAACAGCCGTGAACGGCGTCGGCGAGCCGCCCTGCTGGGCGGCGAAGCGACCTGAAGCGGGCAAACCGGACTCGCGAAGCGTTTGGATTTATACCAGTCTAGTTGTACGATGACTGATGACTAGAGGGAAACGGCTGAAGTGGTCTCACCGCTCATCCGAACCCCGCCGAGGAAACATCCGATGCTAAAAATGTGGATCGCGAACGTGACGATGGCGCTGGTCGCCGGCTGCGCAGTCGGCCCGGGCGGCTCGACGGACGAGGTGCAGGCCGTGACAGCCGCCGCCTAGAAGCTGCGTCTCGCGATGATCGACCCGACGCGCGACAACCTGGGCGCACTGGTGGGCCGACGACCTGAGCTACATGCACTCGGGCGGCAAGGTCGACACCAAAACCAGCTTCATCGCCAAGCGCTGGGCCGGCGTGGTCGCCAAGGCGGCCTGAAGATCGACTGACCTGAAAGACTGACCACCATGACGCTACCCACCCCTTACCGCGCCTTCCCGAACAGCTTTCGCGCCGATCTGCGCGCCGGCAAACGACTGATCGGCTGCTGGTGTTCGCTCGCCAACCCCATCACCACCGAGGTGCTGGGCGTGGCCGGCTTCGACTGGATCCTGCTCGACGGCGAGCATTCGCCGAACGACGTGATCACCTTCATCCCGCAGCTAATGGCGCTGAAGGACAGCGTCAGCGCGCCCGTCGTGCGCCCGTCGTGGAACAACCCGGTCGAGCTGAAGCGGCTGCTCGATGGCGGCTTCTACAACTTCCTGATCCCGTTCATCGAATCGGCCGACGAAGCGAAGCGCGCTGTCGCCGCGACGCGCTACCCGCCGCAAGGCTTTCGCGGCGTTTCGGTCGCGCAGCGCAGCAACCGCTACGGCTCGGTGCCAGGCTACTTCGAAGGCGTGAACGAACAGATCTGCGTGATGGTGCAGATCGAAAGTGGCAAGGGCGTTGCCGCAGCCGCCGAAATCGCGGCGGTCGATGGTGTCGACGGTCTGTTCGTCGGCCCGTCCGACCTGGCCGCGGGCCTGGGGCACCTGGGCAACGCGAATCACGCCGAAGTCCAGGAAGCGATGGCGAAGATCTTCGCCGCCGCGAAGGCCGCCGGCAAACCCGTGGGCATCCTCGCCGGTGTCGAGGCCGATGCGCGTCGCTACCTTGCGCAGGGCGCAACCTTCGTCGCCGTCGGCAGCGACCTCGGTGTGTTCCGCTCGGCGACACAGGCGCTACGCGACAAGTACGCCCAGATCTGACCGAACCCGCAAGGTTTCACGCGCCCGGGCAATCTGATGTGTTCAGGCCGCTGGGCAGCGCTGCAATGAGCCTAGCGCGGGGCGGGCCAGTCGACGACGACGATGACAGGTCAATCAAAAGGTGACTGCAAGTAGGGCATCGGATGGCGCTACTTCGCAGATTTTCGGCGGTTGACAGTCCGCGTCGAAACCATAGGCTAGCGGCGATTGCGTTCCTGCGCCCGTAAGCTGACGTGGCTTGCGAGCGTCGCCAGGTGCTTGATTCAAAAATTCTTTCTCGCTCATCAAAATCTGTCGGTTGCCAGCTTTTGGACGACGCTCAGGTCAGACGAGACAAACTCGGCAAGCTTATGCGAGGGCTTCGACGGGACGGTTCGGCCGTCTACCTCTCTACGAAGCCGCGTGCCGTAACGCGTACAGCAGCGAGGTTCCCGTCGGCAAGCGCATCGAGCGGCGGGCCATCGCTGGCACCCTGCACCGCAGAGATCTCCCGCGGTAAGACACGAATCATTCCTCGCGTAGACGCCGGATTTACAAAATGCACCCCGGCCGGGAATGTCCCGTCCGAGCAGATCGAGGACTTCGCGGTCACGCGCCCGCTCGTCCCAGATGCATCACGCCTCATATCCGGTTTCTGTTCGTCGCCCCGCGATTTCGCCTTGGGCTTCCTCCGCAGCCCGCCTCGCGACGACGCACTTGCCCTTTGGCTAACCTTCGGCTCTGCATGAACCTGGTATCGGGACTTCCACCCGACTTGATTCGTGCCATGCACGGCACACACGTTTGACTTAAGCGGCAGGCGACGGGCGCAGCCCGTTGACTGTCCGCTTGAAGGAAGGGTTGGGCGTCACGTTGCCTTCGGCCGCACCAGCTTGACTTGAAGCTCGCAGCCTACAGCGCTTGCGTAACGCTTAAGGGTTGCAAGCGACGGGGCATGCTTCCCAGCTGACTCAAGGGGTTCTGTCGCAATAAGGGTCGTGAGGTCGAGCGAGACCGCGTGGTCAGCGCCAGATCAAAAGGCCAGAGAGTAGAACTGCTGTGCTGCGGACGAGACTTGGCCTACGGCGCGATCAAGCTGGCCCTTCTTGATCATGTGCATGGTCTCGATCCCGGCGATGATCTTGGCGGCCGAGCAGAACGACTTGAACCCGAGCATGGGCCTGACCCGCTGCTTGATGGCTCGGTGGTCTTGCTCGACGAGGTTGTTCAAGTACTTGGACTGGCGCAGCTCGATCGCTACACCGCTGTCTTCGACCAAGCTGTGCACGGTCGCCGTGTTGGCGCCGCTCTTGTCGATCGTTATCTTTTCGGGCACGCCGTGCTGGTCGATGGCCCGCTCGAAGAAGCGCCGTGCCGCAGCAACGTCGCGGTGCGCCGTGAGCAGGAAGTCCACGGTCTGGCCGAGCCGATCAACGGAGCGGTACAGGTACTTCCAATGGCCGCCGACGCGGATGTAAGTTTCGTCCATCCGCCAGCTGCGCCCGACGGGGCGCTTGCGGCTGCGAAAGACCTTGGCCAGCACGGGCAACATCTTCAGCGCCCAGCGATGCACGGTGGCGTGATCGACCAGCACACCGCGCTCGGTCATCATCTCTTCGAGGTTGCGCAAGCTCAGCGGGTAGGCCGCATACCAGCGTACGCACACCAACATCACCTCCAGCGGAAAGTGCAGCCGCTTGAGCACCCCTCGTAGGGTCGAATTCACCAGTTGGACGTGCAGTGGGATCATGCCCAGATCGTAGTCGAAGGCTTACTGCGACAGAACCACCGGTCCTGACCGGAAGTCCGGATACTGAAGACTCGGTGAAACAGGAGTACCGATTCTTCAAGCGCGACGT
>JANYBE010000554.1 GCA_025360945.1 Rhizobacter sp.
GTCCATGAACTCGGCCATCGAAAGTCCGGGTTGAAACTGCACTCGATTCATCGTCATGGTTCACCTCCTGTGGCGGTGAACCCATCTTCATACCTCGGTAGCTCACCAGGTGAGCCTACTGAGGTTCGTCGCTAATCAAGATTTCCTTTGAGCGGCCAGCCGGCTCGTGCCGCACGTTGCATGGCCGAGTGAACGACCAGCCGGTGCCACGGCGCGATCAACAAGATGTAGAGCCGCCCGATCCGGTTGTGGCATTGGACGACGGTGGTGACGATCAACTGCTGGCTTCGCTCCGATGTGCCCAGCGGTTCGCAGCGCACGCTGAGGCGGAAATCCAGGTGGCTGTCGTCTTCGCCGAGCAGGATCTCGCTCGCGTCCTGCGCATAGATCCTGAAGAACGAGACGCGCCGCACGGGCGGCGACTCGGGCGCGTTCTGCAACTCGCGCGTCGTCTTGATGCCCAAGACCGAGACCAGCGCGTCGCGCAACCACAGCAGGCGTGCCACCCACGGCGCCTGCTGCGAGAACATGAAGCGCGCCAGTGCTTCGGGGTTGCGCGTCGTACCGTCCGGCAGACGCAGCGCGTAGGCATCGGCCAGGTTCGGGGCCGGGTAGAAGCGGGTCGCGCGCGAGCCGGGAGGCAGCGGCACGGCGGTCACGGCTAGAGTGTGGTCCATCCCCGGATCTTAGGCACTCTTGTGCGTGAGCATGCGGCCGGCGCACGCCAGTGTTCTCGGCTCGGGGTCACCGCCGGCATACGCGAGTTCGCCATTCACAACCACGCGGTGAATGCCGAGGCTCGCGCTGATCGGCGCCTCGAAGGTCGCCGTGTCGGCGATCGTCGCCGGATCGAACACGACGACATCGGCCATCGCATTTGCACGCAGCACGCCCCGATCGACTATGCGGAAGTTGCGCGCCGTCAGGCCGGTCATCTTGTGCACAGCCTGCTCCAGCGTGAACAGCCCGCGCGCGCGCCAGTAGCGTGCGAACACGCGCGGGAACGCGCCCCACAGCCGCGGGTGCGGGTGGCGGTCGTGCGGCAGCCCGTCGGAGCCGATCATCGTCAGCGGGTGTGCGATCACGCGCTCGACGTCTTCCTCGTTCATCTGGAAGTAGCACGCGCCGCCGGGCTTCAGGCGCCGGCATGCGGTCTTCTGATCGACGCTCCACTCGGCGGCGATGTCGGCGAGCATCCGGCCACCGAACTCGGGGTAGGCATCGGACCAGGTCAGCATCACGTCGATCACGCCGTCGACCAGATCCTCGCGCAGGACGGTTGAGCCGGCGACATACGGGTAAACATCGAGCGCGATCTGCTGACGCTTCGCGAGCGCCTCGACCAGCGGCAGCGTCTCGCGCGTGCGGCCCCAGTTCGCCGGGCCGGCGCACTTGTGGTGCGAGATCACCAGTGGCACGCCGGCCGCGAACGCGCTGTCGCCGGCTTCATGCATCGCGTCGAGGATGGTCTCCATCTCGCTGCGCAAATGGGTGGCGTAGACGCCGCGGTGCTTCGCGACGACGCGCGCGAGTTCGGTCACCTCGTCGGCTGGCGCGGCATAGGCTTCTTCGTAGAACAGGCCTGAGGACAGGCCGTGCGCGCCCTGCGCCATGCAGGCGTCGAGCAGCCTCGCCATCTGCGCGCGCTCGTCCGAACTCGCGGCACGCGTCAGGTCTGTCATCGCGGCGAAGCGCAGCGTCGTGTGGCCGATCAATGCCGCGACGTTGAGCGCGGGCTGCGCGGCCTGCACCGCCAGCCGGTACTCGCTCATCGTCGCGTGCCTGAATGAATCCGCGCCGAGCAGCGTGAGCGGTGGCATTGCCTCGCGCGTCGCGTAGGGCGCGAGCGAGATGCCGCAGTTGCCGGTCACGACCGTCGTTATGCCCTGCGACAGCTTGGGCAAGCAGGCCGGATCGCGCAGCACGATCGCGTCGTCGTGCGTGTGCGCATCGATGAAGCCCGGCGCGATCGCGTGGCCGCGGCAGTCGATCACGTCGAGATCGGCGATGACCAGACCATCGGGCAGCCGCTCGCGCAGGCCTTCGCCGAGGCGCGCGATGCGGTCGCCGACGATCAGCACGTCGCCCGGCCACGACGGGCCGCCGCCACCGTCGATCACGAGCCCGGCCTCGAGAAGGATCGGTCGATCAGCCATGCTTCACACCACCGCCGTCCCAGCTTTGCAGCGGATGCGTGCGCGTGTCGATGCCGTGGCGCGCGAAGGCCGCGCGCACGCCGTGCAGGCGGCGCACCGCCGCGTCGCCGAGGCGTTGTGCGACCAGCACCGTGAGAATCTCGATCAGCGTCAGGTGCGTGAGGTAGGCGTCGATGCCGACATGCATTACCGCGTCGTCGGGCACGCTTAGCGCAAGCAGCATGTCGGCGCGTGCAGCCAGTGCGGTGCCGGGTCGCGTGATCGCGACCGCTTTCGCGCCCTGCGCGCGCGCGATGTCGACCGCGTCGAGCAGCGAGGGCATGCCGCCGACGTGGGAGATCGCGATCACGACGCCGCCCGGGCGCTGCGCGGCGGCGGCCACTTGTTGCAAGTGGTAGTCCGACCACGCGTTGGCCGAGAGGCCGAGCCGGAACAATCGCGATTGCAGGTCGGTCGCCATGAACCATGAGGTCTGGCCGGCGCCGACGACGTCAATGTGCGGTGCGGTCGCGATCGCGGCCACGCTCGCGGCGAGCGCGGTCATGTCGATCTGCGTGCGCACACCGGCGACCGACGCGGCAGCGCTGCGCGCGATCTTTGCGACCACTTCGTCGGCACTGTCGGCGATGTCGACGCGCCGGTGCAGCGCCGAACCGCCGAGCGCGAGGTCGTGTGCGAGTGCGAGTTTGAATTCACGCAGGCCGGCGAAGCCGAGGTCGCGGCAGGTGCGCATCACCGTGGGCACCGAGCTTCCGGCGCGTTGCGCGAGCGTGTCAAAGCTCTCCTCGAGCACGCGGTCGGGGTCTTCGAGGATCGCATCGAGGATCGCGCGCCGCGCCGCCGGCGCGGTGGCGCGCAGCTCGGCCACGCGTTGAAGCAGGGCGTTCGTCATGTTCCTAGAAATGCAGGCTCACCGCATCGGTTACGCGGTAGTCGTTGTCGACGATAGGCATCCAGTGCCATTTGTCGAAAGTCGTGCAGGGGTGCGAAATGCCGAGGCCGACGCGCTCGCCGACGGCGGGTGCTGCGGCTTCATCTGCGGCGTCCCAGCGCAGGTAGGCGTGCTGGTCGTTCAAGCCGGTCACCTTCCAGCTTGCGGGCACACCGGATGGCTTCATTGCGCCGCGCGCCGCGCGCTTGATCGGGATTGGCATCTCGAGGTCGTAAGAGATGTCGCGTTTGCCGACCGCGAGAATCGCCAGGCCCGGCTCGGGGTGCGACTGCACCAGTGCCCACACTTCCATCGCGGCGCGCAGGCTCTCGCCCTGCGCACAGTCGAGCCGGTCGTCGACGACCTTCAGGTAGCGCTTGTACGAGCCGTGGTCATGCGTCACGTAGCACCCCGATCGCAGCAGGCCGCGCACCGGACGGCCCAGCACGGGCGTGAGCCGCGGCGCGACGAGATCGAAGATCGCCGAACCGCCGGCCGAGATCAGTACTTCGTCGGTCTCGAACCACCGGCGCTTCGCACACTCGATCGCGATCGCTTCAACGCGGTCCATCAGCGCGGCCGCGACGGGCACGTCCTGCTCGGTTGTGCCCTGGGCGGTGAGGCCTTCGTAGCACTCGATGCCGACGAGTTTTACGGCAATGCTCGCGTGCAGACGCGCCGCGAGCGTCGTCGCTTCGGCGTGCGTGCGGCAGCCGGTGCGGCCGCCGCTCATCCCGATCTCGAGCATCACCTCGAAGGGGCGGGCGATCTTGTGGACATCCGACCAGCGCTCGATCACATCGAGCTGCGCGGTCGAATCGACCAGAAACGCGACGCGCAGATCGGCATGACCCGCGAGCAGTGCCTGAATGCCGTGCAGATCGGCATCGCCGACGACCTGGTTCGCAATCAGCGTGTGGCGCGCGCCGCTGGCCACGCCGACGCGAAGCTGCTTCACAGTCGCGAACGTCAGGCCCCACGCGCCGGCGTCGAGCTGGCGCTTGAACAGCTGCGGCGACATCGTCGTCTTGCCGTGCGGAGCGAGGTCGACCTTCCAGGCGCGCGCCTGTTGCTGCATCCACGCCAGGTTGTGCTCGAGTGCCTCGCGCAGGATGAGCGCGATCGGCAGCGGCAGGTCGCCTGCAAGCACGTTCCAGCCGAGGCTGCCGATCGCGCTGCGGCGCACAGAGTCGTGCGTGTGCGGAAAGCCCTTGAGGCGCGCATCGAGGAGAGGATCAAGAAGGTCGTTCACGCGGCTGCTTTCATCATGAACAGGTCCTTGCGGATGCAGGCCACCTGGTGCCCCGAGGCTACTTCATCCAGCATCGGCACCGTCTGCGCGCAGGCCTCGATCGAGTGCGGGCAGCGCGTGCGAAAGACGCATCCCGAGGGCGGTGCGATCGGGCTCGGGATGTCGCCCTTTAGTGGCACGTGATCGGTTGCGATCAGTGGGTCGGGCTTCGGGCTGGCGGCCAGCAGCGCTTGCGTGTACGGGTGCAGTGGCCGCGCGAAGAGCTCAGTGGTGCTCGCTACCTCCATCACCTTGCCGAGGTAGAGCACGACGACGCGGTCGCACAGGTACTCGACCACGTCGAGATCGTGCGAGATGAACAGCATCGTCAACGACAGCCGCTCGCGCAGGTCGGCGAGCAGGTTGATGACCTGCGACTGGATCGACACGTCGAGCGCCGACAGCGGTTCGTCGGCGACTATGAACTCGGGCTCGACCGCGAGCGCGCGTGCCACGCCGATGCGCTGGCGCTGGCCGCCCGAGAACTCATGCGCGAAGCGGCTTGCGTGCTCCGCGCGCAGGCCCACGGTGTCGAGCAGTTCGGCGATGCGCTTGTCGCGCTGCCCTGGCCCTTGGTGCAGGCCGTGCGTGGACAGTGCTTCGCCGAGGATCGCGCTAATGCGCATCTTCGGATTCAGGCTCGCGTACGGGTCCTGAAAAATGATCTGCAGCTTGCTGCGCATCTTGCGCATGCGCTCGTTCGACAGCTCCGCGAGGTCGTCGCCGCGGTACAGCACGATAGGCCGCGCCGTGCTGCGCCTGATCGAGCGCAGCGAGGGCCAGGTGCTGTAC
>JANYBE010000598.1 GCA_025360945.1 Rhizobacter sp.
GATGATCTCGGGCACCGAGCTGGGTGTCGTGATGCACACCAACTGCTCGTGGAGCATCGACGACTCGCGCAACAAGTTCCAGTTCGGCTGCGAGTACGCACGCATGGTTCGCGGCGGCCGGCTCGCCGAGGTCGTGCGCAACTCGAACTACCGCGGCATCAGCGCCACCTTCTGGCGCTCGCTGGAAATGGTCGGCAATTCGGACACTGCCGCAGTGATGGGCACGCCGTTCTGTGGCAAGGGCGAGCCTTCGCAGGTGATTCGCGTCGGCCACGCATCGCCCGCTTGCAAGTTCTCGAACGTCGACGTTTTTGGAGGCGCGCTGTGAATAAGGCACTGCAATCCTCCGGTGCTTACACCGACCCTGCCTCATTCGAGGCCCTGGCCGACGCGCTGCTGCGCGTCGATCCGTCGGTGGATCGGACCAGCCTTTACCTGCGCGCAGAGGCCAGCGACTTCCTGCGCTTCAATCATGCCGCGCTGCGGCAGGCCACGTCCGTGCAGCAAACCCACGTGACGCTCGCCCTCGAGCGCGAGCAGCGCCGCGCCGAGAGCACACTCACGCTGGGCGGTGACCCAGCGCTCGATGTCCAGCGGCTGCGCTCCGAGCGCGAGCTGCTGGTGAGCCAGCTCGACCTGATCTCCGACGATCCTTGGTTGTCGTACCCCAAGGCCGCCACGCACAGCAGCCATGACGGCCGAGGCGCGCTGCCCGATGTTGGCCATGTGATCGCGCTGGTCTATGACCTGGCAGGCGTCAAGCTCGAGCAGGATCTGGTGGGCTTCTACGCCGGCGGCCCGGTGGTGCATGCGTTTGCCGACAGCCTCGGATCGCGTCACTGGCACCGGGTGGAGAGCTTCCATTTCGACTGGTGCCTCTACCACCGCGCCGACAAGGCGGTGAAGACCAGCTACGCCGGCACGCACTGGGATGACGCCGCGTTTGCGGCCAAGCTCGAGGAAGCCGCGCTCCGCATGCCGCTGCTCACCCGCGAGGTCCGCACACTGCAAGCCGGTGCCTACCGCGCTGCGTTCTCGCCATCGGCGATGGTCGAGCTGCTCGGCACTCTGGGCTGGAGCGGCTTTTCGCTGAAGTCGCGCCGCACCGGAGTCAGCTCGCTTATGCGCCTGGAGCGCGGCGAGGCGGCGTTCGACGCGGGCTTCAATCTCGACGAGGCCGTTGCTCTCGGCACCGCGCCAGCCTTCACCGCCGAGGGCTTCGTGCGCCCGGTTCGCGTCGCGCTGGTCGAAGCAGGCAAGATGCCCGCCTCGGGAGGCACCTTGAACTCGCCGCGTTCCGCAGCCGAATATGGCATGGCCGCCAATGGCGTCGGCGCGCAGGAATCGCCCGAGGCGCTGCGCCTGGGGCCGGGCTCTATCGCCCAGGTCGATCTGCTGAGTGCGCTGGACACCGGCCTGTACGTCAGCAACCTCTGGTACCTGAACTACAGCGATCGCCAAGCCTGTCGCATGACCGGCATGACGCGCTATGCGTGCTTCTGGGTCGAGGGCGGCAAGCTGGTGGCGCCGGTCAACGTGATGCGCTTCGATGACGACGCGCTGCGCCTGTTCGGTTCGGGGCTCGTCGGCCTCACCGACACGCCAGAGTTCACGCCCAATAGCGACACCTACGGAGCGCGTCAGCTTGGCTCCATCACCACGCCGGCTGCGGTGGTTGACGGCTTCAGACTGACGCTTTGATCCAGCCGAGATAGCCGCTGCCCCATTGCCGGCGTTCGCCACCGGCGGGAAATGGCTTCAAGCCAGTCTTGCAAACTGGGCGAACGTGCCGCTGCGGTTGAAGGTGGCGGTCAGCCCATCGCCGCGGTCGGGGGTCGGTGCGCGACTGCGGCTCGCTGGCCCAGCGCTTCGCCAACATCGCTTGCTGGAACGCGGTGATGGACGAGAACCAGTACAGGGTCCAACGCTGGAACGAGTTCAAGGCGGCGTGACGCGCCAGAGAACTCACCAGCACTGCTCCCGCGCTGCCGGCGGCGAAAGCCCCGGCCGGCGGCGACCGAGACGACGGCGGGCGGGCCGTCAACAGGCTGAGCAACCTCAAGATGGGGCTGTCTGGCTCTGGCTCTGGCTCGTGTCACGCCTTCATTTTTCCAAGTAAGCGCATCGCCATCTCGGGGAATTTCAATGCCGATTCAAC
>JANYBE010000330.1 GCA_025360945.1 Rhizobacter sp.
ACCAGCGCGGCACCGGCCAGTCCGCGCCGCTCGAATGCGCGGACCCGCAGCGTGAAGCACTGGCCGAGCAGTCCAATCCAGATCAGCAGCTCAGGCAATTGATGCAATGCAAAGCAGCGCTGCTCAAGCTGCCCTACATACAGGCCGAGGCCGACCTCGGCTTTTTCACGACGACGCTGGCGATGCAGGACCTGGATGCGGTGCGCGCGCAGCTGGGCGCACCGCAGATCAACCTGGTCGGCATCTCGTACGGCACGCGCGCTGCGCTCGAATACATGCGCCAGTTCCCGGCCCATGTGCGGCGCAGCGTGCTCGATTCGGTTGCCCCGCCGGACATGGTGCTGCCCGCAAGCTTCTCGACCGATAGCCAGGCCGCGCTCGACACTTTGCTGCGCGCCTGCGAGCAGCAGCCTGCGTGCGTGCAGGTCTACCCGAGACTGCGTTCCGACTGGGCGGAGCTGCTTGCCAGCCTGCCAAAGGCCGTGACCGCCGTGCAACCGCTCATCGGCAAGACCGAGCATTTCACGATGACACGCGACATGGTGCTTGGCGCCGTGCGCGGTGCGCTGTATTCGCCCGCCACCGCCGCCGCGCTACCGGCCGCGATCACCGAGGCAGCCGCCGGGCGCGTCGAGGCGCTGGTCGGCGTGGGCGCGCTGCTTTCGTCGCGCAAGGGCATACAGCTGGCGATGGGCATGCACTTCTCGGTCGTGTGCGCCGAAGACGCGCCGCGCCTGAACGACGCCAACGATGCGCCGGGCGCCGACTTCCGCACCGACTACGCGGCGCTGTACAGGCGCGTCTGCGCGCAGTGGCCGCGCGGCGCGGTGCCGGCCGATTTCTACAAGGTGCCTGTGAGCCCGGTTCCCACGCTGCTGTTCAGCGGCGGCGCCGATCCCGCCACGCCGCCGCGGCATGGCGCGCGCGTGGCCGCGGCGCTGGGCCCCACCGCGCAGCATGTGGTCGTGCCCAACGCCGGCCACGGCGTGCTCGGTGTCGGCTGCGCGCGTGAGCTGCTCTACCGCTTCATCACCGCTGCCGACGACAAGGTGGCCAGCGCCCTCGACGCGAACTGCGTGAAGGCAATCCCGCGGCCGGGTGTGTTCATCCCGATGAGCCTGGAGGCGTCGAAGTGATCCACATCGAACACCTCGCGAAGCAGTTCAGCGCGCCCGCCGCGGGCCACAAAGGCCTGAGCTTCAAGCGCGCCGCACCGCGCATCGTGCAGGCCGTGCGCGACGTGAACCTGCACGCACCCGACGGCCACATCACCGGCCTGCTCGGCCCGAATGGCGCCGGCAAGACGACGACATTGCGCATGCTCGCCGGCCTGATTGCGCCCGACGCCGGGCGCATGGTGGTGGACGACATCGACGTGGCCACCGACACGCGCAAAGCGCTTGCGCGCATGGGCGTGCTGTCGGATGCGCGTGGCCTTTACCCGCGCCTAAGTGCGCGCGAGAACATAGTCTACTACGGGCGGCTCCACGGCTTGAGCGCGGATGCCGCGAACGCGCGAGCCGAATCGCTCGCGCGGATGCTCGACATGAGACCCCTGCTCGACCGCCGTACCGACGGCTTCAGCCAGGGCGAACGCATGAAGACTGCGCTCGCACGCGCACTCGTTCACGATCCGGCAAACATCATCCTCGACGAGCCGACCAACGGCCTGGACGTCCTTGCGACGCGCGCGCTGCGCGACAGCCTGCGCTGGCTGCGCTCGACCGAAGGCGGCGCGAAGTGCATCGTGTTCTCGACCCACATCATGCAGGAAGTCGAACGGCTGTGCGACAGTGTCGTCGTCGTCGCGCACGGCCGCACCGTGGCCACCGGCAGCGTCTTAGAACTCCTGACGCAGACCGATGAGCAGGACTTCGAAGAGGCGTTCGTGAAGCTGGCGTTCGCCGACGAGGAGACCCCCGCGTGAAGAACTGGCAAACCGTCGTCACGATCTTTCGCAAGGAGATCGCCGACGCGCTGCGCGACCGGCGCACGCTGCTGACGGTGCTGATCTCGTCGGTGCTTATGGGGCCGCTGGTGCTGCTGGCGATCTCGGGGCTGGTGGCCTCGATCGAGTCGAACGCCGAACAGCGCGAGGTCGTCGTCTCCGGGTTGGACTTTGCCCCAACGCTGCAGAACTACTTTGAGCGCCAGACCTTCACGGTGCGCGCCGCGCCGTCGGACTTCGAGGCCCAGCTTCACAGCGCGAAGCTTCCAGACGCGGTCGTGGTCGTGCCCAAGGATTTCGAGACCGCACTGCAACGCGGCGACGCGCCTATCGTCGAGATCGTCGCCGATAGCGCGAATCAGCGCTCGCAGGCGAGCAGCAGCCGTACCGCGCGCTTGCTCGGCGGGTTCAGCCGCGAGCGCGCGACGCTGAATTTGGCGATGCGCGGTGTCTCGCCCGATGTGCTGGAGCCGGTTCAGGTCGAGGAGCGCGACCTCGCGAGCACCCAGACGCGTGCAACGCAGATCACCGGCATGCTGCCCTTCTTCGTGCTGATGGCAGTTCTCACCGGCGCGCTAAACGCGGCGCTGGACACGACCGCCGGCGAACGCGAGCGCGGCTCGCTGGAACCGCTCCTGATGAATCCGACCGAGCGTTGGGCGCTGGTGCTCGGCAAATGGGGCGCGGTCGCAAGTGTCGGCATGTTGATCGCGGTGCTGAGCTGCTTCAGCTTTCTGCCCGGCCAGTGGCTGCTGCGCAGCGACACACTGGCCGCGATGTTCCAGTACGGGTTGCGCGAGGCGCTTTTGTTCCTCGTCGTGCTGGTGCCGTTTGCCGCGGCGGCCTCCGCGCTGCTGATGGCGGTGGCGATCCGCTGCAAGACCTTCAAGGAGGCCCAGGCGAGCGCCACGGTCGTGATGCTCGCGGCCTCGCTGCTGCCGCTGATCAATGTGTTCAGCCTGGGGCAGGAAGCGCCGTGGTATCTGTGGGTCCCGGCGCTGGCGCAGAACCTTTTGATGACGCGGGTGCTCAAGGGCGAGGCCCTCGGCATTGAGGAGGTCGTTGCGCCCTTGATCGTCTGTGTGCTGATCGGGACGCTGGCGGTATGGTTCGTGGCGCGCACCTTGCGCAGTGCGGCAGTGCGATGACAGTCATATTCCCTTCACTGACTTGGCGCTGGTGCCGCTTCGACGAGCTAGACGTGTTCGAGCTCGACGCGATCTATCGCGCGCGCCAGCAGGTGTTTGCTATCGAGCAGGCCTGCGCGTACCTGGATGCGGATGGCTTTGACGCGGCCTCTTGGCATCTTGCCGCGTGGTCGCCCGGGCAACAGGTGCCGCTGGCGTACGCACGCGTCGTGCATCCGGGGCAGAAGTATGCCGAGCCGTCAATCGGCCGCGTGATCACGGTCAGGCCGGCGCGCGGGACAGGGTTGGGTCGTGAACTGGTCCGGCGCGCCATCGCGCGTTGCAGCGAGGTCTTCCCCGGGCTAGGCATCCGGATCTCGGCGCAGACGCGACTGGAGCCTTTCTACGCCGAAGCCGGTTTCGTCGCCGTCGGGCCACCGTACGTCGAAGACGGCATCCTGCACACCGAGATGCTGCGCGCGCCACTGCCGTGACCTGACTATCCTTGACTCCTTACAATCGTGGCTTGCTCAAAAAATCAGGCAAGCGCGATGCTGTTCCCGAAAGAATTCGATGTGATCGTGGTCGGCGGAGGCCACGCCGGCACCGAGGCTGCGCTCGCCGCGGCGCGCATGGGCGCAGCCACGCTGCTGCTCACGCACAACATCGAAACGCTCGGCCAGATGAGCTGCAACCCGTCGATCGGTGGCATCGGCAAGGGGCACCTCGTGAAGGAGATCGACGCACTCGGCGGCGCAATGGCCGCCGCGACCGACGAGGCCGGCATCCAGTTCCGGATTCTGAACGGCTCCAAAGGACCGGCCGTGCGCGCAACGCGCGCGCAGGCGGACCGCATTCTGTACAAGGCGGCAATCCGTCACCGCCTCGAGAACCAGGCGAACCTGTGGCTGTTTCAGGGGGCGTGTGACGACCTGCTTCTCGAAGGTGATCGTGTATCGGGTGCCGTTACGCAAGTGGGCATTCGCTTCAATTCGAAGACAGTGGTGTTGACCGCGGGCACTTTTCTCGACGGCAAGATTCACATCGGCCTGCAGAGCCACGGCGCAGGGCGCGCCGGCGATCCACCGGCCATCGCGCTGTCGGCGCGGCTGAAGGAGCTTAAGCTGCCGCAAGGCAGGTTGAAAACCGGCACGCCGCCACGAATCGATGGCCGCAGCATCGACTTCGGCATGCTGACCGAGCAACCCGGTGATCTCGACCCGGTGCCGGTTTTCAGCTTCATGGGCAACGCTGGGCAACACCCGCGACAAGTGCCCTGCTGGATCACGCACACGAATGCGCGCACGCACGAGATCATTCGCGCTGGCTTCGACCGCAGCCCGATGTTCACCGGGCTGATCGATGGCGTCGGCCCGCGCTATTGCCCGAGCATCGAGGACAAGGTCAATCGCTTCGCCGACAAGGACTCTCATCAGGTCTTCCTTGAGCCCGAAGGCCTGACGACACATGAGTTCTACCCGAACGGCATCTCGACCTCGTTGCCCTTCGACGTGCAACTCGCTGCCGTGCACACAATGACCGGGCTGGAGAACGCGCACATCCTGCGCCCCGGCTACGCAATCGAGTATGACTACTTCGACCCGCGGGCACTGAAGGCGAGCTTCGAGACCAAGGCGATCTGCGGTCTTTTTTTCGCCGGTCAGATCAACGGCACGACCGGCTACGAAGAGGCTGCGGCCCAAGGTTTGTTCGCCGGCTCGAATGCGGCGCTTCAGGTTCGCGGTGACCCACCGTGGTTGCCGCGTCGCGATCAAGCCTATCTCGGCGTTCTTGTCGATGACCTGATCACCAAGGGCGTGACCGAGCCATACCGGATGTTCACCAGCCGCGCCGAATTCCGCCTGCAGCTGCGCGAGGACAACGCCGACATGCGCTTGACCGAAGTCGGCCGCGAGCTCGGCCTGGTGGGCGATGCGCGCTGGACCGCATTCAACCGCAAGCGCGACGCCGTCGCCACCCAGGCCGAGCGCATGAAAGTGACCTGGGTTCGGCCCGACACCCTGCCCGCGGCCGATGGCGAGCGCCTGCTTGGCAAGGCGATCGAGCACGAGTATCGATTTGCGGACCTGCTGCGCCGCCCGGGTGTGAACTTCGATACCTTGACGGAGGTCGCGAACATTGCCGGAGTTGCGCCGGGTGTTTCACGTGAAACGCTGCGGGTCGAGCTGGGCCAGCCGCTGGCGGACGCGGTGATCGAGCAGGTCGAGATCAGCATCAAGTATTCAGGCTACATTGACAAGCAGATCGACGATGTCGCCAGATCGACCCACTTCGAGACCCTGCGTCTGCCCGATGATCTCGACTACGGTCAGGTGGCAGCACTCAGCTACGAGGTGCGGCAGAAACTCGCCAAGCATCGGCCAGAGACCTTGGGCCAGGCTTCGCGCATTTCAGGCGTGACGCCAGCCGCCATGTCGTTGCTGCTGATTCACCTGAAGAAGGGGCGTTTCAAGGGTTTTGCAGCCAACGATCAACCGACCGCCCATGCGGCGGCTTGATTTCGGCCGATATCGCTCGGATTTCCCCCGCCTTTCATGGTTGAGTCGATCGATCCTCGTCGAGCGCGACTCTTCGATGTCGCCGAGCGGCTTCACTTGGCGCCCAGCAAGAACGAGGTTGATCAACTTCTCGCCTACCTCGATCTGCTCCAGCGCTGGAACGCCACCTACAACCTCACTGCGGTGCGCGACCCCGAGCGCATGCTGACTCAGCATGTAGCGGATTGCATGGCCGTGGTCTCGCCATTGCGTCGCCACTTCGGTTCGGCACCGTCTCGTCGCCTGCTCGACGTGGGCAGCGGCGGCGGCTTGCCAGGTGTCGTGATCGCGATCCTGAATCCGGAAATTGACGTGACCTGCGTCGATACAGTCGGCAAGAAAGCGGCGTTCCTCCAGCAGGTCGCTGCAAGCCTGCCCTTGCGCAACCTGCATTCCCAGCATGCGCGGGTCGAGCAGATGAAGACGGCGCCATTCGATGTCGTCACGTCGCGGGCCTTTGCGTCGTTGGCGGACTTTGTCGATCTGACCGGGCAGCATCTGGCCATGGGCGGAGTCTGGCTCGCGATGAAGGGAAAAGATCCGGCTGACGAACTCGCTGCGTTGCCGATCGGCATCGACGTGTTTCACGTGGAACAACTGGACGTACCGGGGCTGGATGCTGAGCGCTGTCTGGTCTGGATGCGCTCCAAGCCCTCTCTATAATCCATTTCCATCCCCGCCGCCTGGCGCCGCTCGGCGCACCACCCGAACCGCCCATGGCCAGAATATTCTGCATTGCCAACCAAAAGGGCGGCGTCGGCAAGACCACCACCACTGTGAATCTCGCGGCCGGGCTGAGCCAGATCGGCAAACGCGTGCTCGTCGTCGACCTCGATCCGCAGGGCAACGCGACTATGGGTTCAGGAATCGACAAGCGAGGACTCGAGCTGAGCATCTACGACGTGCTGCTGGAAAACGCCTCGATCGCTGAAGCACGCCAGTCCAGCCCGAAAGCGGGCTACGACGTGCTGGGAGCAAATCGAGAGCTGGCCGGTGCCGAAGTCGAGCTGGTCGAGTTGGAGCGGCGAGACAAGCGCCTCAAGGGTGCGCTGAAAGCGGTCGACGGCGAATACGACTTCGTCTTGATCGACTGTCCGCCCTCACTTAGCCTGCTCACGCTCAATGGCCTTTGCAGCGCGCATGGCGTGGTCGTACCGATGCAGTGCGAGTACT
>JANYBE010000641.1 GCA_025360945.1 Rhizobacter sp.
GAATCCCTGTGGAGACCGAAATCGATCACGCCAAGTGGCTCGTCTGGCACGGCAAGGGCCGAAAATCGGTGGCCCGCATCAAGGCCCTCGATGCCTCGCTGCTGGCGAGGGACGGCTATGAGGACTCGACGTTGTATTGGAATCTGCGCCGCCTGTACTTCTACATCGAGAACAACGCCGGTACGCTCGTGAATTATGGTGCGCGCTATCAAAAAGGGCTACCAATCAGCAGCAGCATCGCCGAGTCCGCGGTGAACTTGGTGGTCAGCCATCGCATGGCGAAGAAGCAGCAAATGCGGTGGACCGACGAAGGTGCGCAGTGCTTGGCTCAGGTCAGAGTTGCTGTTCTCAACGACGAATTCTCGGTGAAGAGACTCACCGCATTGACCAAGACTTCGGCCGCTGCGAACTCGCCGCGTGCGCGCCTGACCGCGTGAATCGGCCTCCCACGGTTTGGTTCACTCTCTGGCGAAACCTGCGAACGGCCAGGTCGATCAACCTGCTTAGAACCGAAGCCTCCCACAATGCAGGCGATAGTTGGCCGCCGGGCTCCAGAATCCGATCCGGCCGGTCCACCGTACGTTGCCCTTCCACTTGGCTTTCTACCCATCGATGCCACAAGAAGACGTTTCCTCAGACACCGTAGTTCCTGTGCCGAGCGAATCGACGGAACGCGCCAGCGGCATCGCGCGAGCGGGGCGGGTCGATTCGTGGCAGGCGATCAAGAAGTCGCTCGCCTTTGCACTAGCAGCAAGCGATTTCGAATCCGGTTGGCTTGACCGTTTGTCCAAGTCTGCAGACCGCATTCGAGATCTCACCGCACAGGATGCCGACATCGCTCTTTACATGATGCTGCAGACGGCCACAAATGACGCCGAAAACTACAGTGCGAGCCATGGCATGTATTGCGCCGTGGTCGCGGACTTGTGTTCAGCCTACTTCGAGTGGCCAGAGGCCGAGGCGATTGCGATTCAGAACGCTGCACTGACGATGAACATCGGCATGCTGTTGATGCAGAACGCGATGGCTCAGCAGATCGAGCCCCTGTCGTCGGCTCAGAAGCTGCGCGTTGAGGACCATGCGGCAAAAAGCGTCGAGCTGCTTAAGAGCGCAGGCGTGGACGATCCTCTATGGCTGGAAGCCGTCCGCCGACACCATCGTCCGGTCGATGACGGGGAGAGTGCCGATCCGCTGACGCCGCAGCAGCGTCTGGCACAGCTGCTTCAGCGAATCGATGTATTTACCGCCAAACTCAGCAAGCGCAAGACGCGTCCGGGCTCGTCTGCCACAGTCGCTGCTCGCGATGCCTGTCTGGATACGTCGGGTCTGCCGGATGCGACGGGCGCCACCATACTCCGGGTGCTTGGACTCTATCCGCCGGGCAGCTTTGTTCGCCTGGCGAGCGGCGAGATCGGCGTCGTCATTCGGCGCGGAGACAAGGCGCATACCCCGGTCGTTGCAAGCGTGCGCCGCGGAGACGGCGGCATGTTCAACCAACCGATGGTTCGCAATACCGGCAACCCGGTCCATGCGGTGCAATGTTCATTGTCCGCCGACCAAGCCAAGATCAGATTGGACCATGAACGTGTCCTTGGAGCGCGCGGTTGAACTCTTTGGTCCTGCGCAAGCGTGAACACTTCGCTCGACGGCGGGCTCGGCGACTTGCCTAGTCGACTACACCGCCGTGCGTGGCTGCCACGTGCGGTCAGGGTGGCGCCAGTCGATCCCTTCGAGCAGCATCGAGAGCTGCGCCGTGCTCAGCGAGACGCTTCCGCTGTCAGCCTGCGGCCAGACGAAGCGGCCTCGCTCGAGTCGCTTGGTCAATAGGCACATGCCGTCGCCATCACTCCACTGGCCTCGAGCCAGCGCTGCGCCGCGCCGCTCTGGCACTTCGGGCAGTGGCGGTTCCGGCACGAGTTGTAGGAGACCTCGGTCGTGCTGCACGCGTCGCAACGCAAGACGTGTCCCCCCAGCGCCACGCTGCGGCACTGTTCGATGGCCGACATAGCGCACCACCGTGCGGGGCTACCTCAACCAAGGCCAGCGGCCGCACATCAATTTCCACGGGGTGCGCTACAGCAACATGGTGCTCGCCAGCACGGCGGCTTTCCTCGGGCAATAGCTGCGCGTCTTCTACAACAGTCACGACCTTCGAACCGTGCGTGCCTTCGCCGCCGACGGCATCGAGATCGGCATCCTCAAGGCGCAGGGCGCCTGGGGCGAGATCGCGCACGATCTCAAGCTGCGCCAGGAGATCATCCGGCAACGGGGTCGCAAGCGGCTGGACAGCGCGCTGACCCAGGCATTCCTGCAGAGCTACGTCGAGCAGAAGCTCGCGAAGGCCAAGAAGACCCGGCGCGCAGCCAGCGAGTTGTCGCAAACGCTGAGCACGCTTGCGGCGGCGCCGACCAGTGCGTCGGCCATGCAACCCGCGGCGGCCGAACCCGCACCAGATGCAGTGGCGCGCCTGGCCGTTTACCGAGTAGCGACGCCGCTGACTGGTCAATTGCGATCGCCATTTCAGGCGAAGAATCGTTGCGTTGTTGTGATCTCTCTGACTTGAGTCGAAGCAAGTAGCAGCCGGTCCGGCGAACGACTGGCGGAACGTGAAGAAGTGGTCAGCGAAGCCCTACAGAAAGATTCCTTCGCGCCGACATTGAGACACGTAGGTCCGGATTACACCTCTTCCGACCCAGGCCCGGTATGCGCAATTGCACAACGTGCTCAACCCGCCCGACCCTCCTCACCCCACCCCAGGAAGCCCCCCACCATGTTCACCAATCTGACCATACGAGCCAGGCTCACGCTGTCCTTTGCAGGTCTCGCGGCAATGGTCCTTCTGGTTGCGGGCCTGTCCCTCAAATCGCTCGGCGACGCCAATGATCGCTTCGCACAGTTCGTCACCGGCATCGACGCGCGCGCGAAGATGGTCGATCAGGTACGGACCGCGGTAGATCGGCGTGCCATCGCCGCCCGGAACCTAGTTCTCGTCACCAAGCCAGCAGACCTCGAACTTGAAAAAGGTCTTGTTACCAAGGCACACGGGGACGTTCTGGCAAGCATGGCCAAGCTCAAGGAAATGGTCGCCGCGCCCGATGTTAGCGAAAAGGCCCGCGGCTTCGTCGCGGCGATAGACAAGGTCGAGCAGGCCTACGGTCCGGTTGCACTGGCCATCGTGGATCTAGCGTTGAACAACAAGAAGGCCGAAGCCGTCGCCAAGATGAACGACGAGTGCCGGCCGCTGCTGGCTGCCCTTGCGAAAGCGACGACCGACTACGCCGACTACACGCAGACGCGCTCGGTGGAATTGACCCGGGATGCGGAAGCGCACTACGCGACGCAGCGGAACATCCTGATTGCTGCCTGTCTGTTCGCGTTTGCAGCGGCCGCTCTCGCCGGCGTGCTGGTTACCCGCTCAATCACCCGGCCGATCGGGCGCGCCGTCCAGATGACCGAGTCGGTGGCTGCCGGGGACCTGACGGTCCGGATCGACAGTCAAGGTCGCGATGAAGTCTCCCAGCTGCTGGCGGCGCTCGGCCGCATGAGCCAAGGCCTTGCGCGCATCGTGAGCCAGGTGCGCCAGAGCAGTGACAACATCGCAACGGGGTCGACGCAGATCGCCACGGGCAACGCGGACCTGAGCCAGCGCACCGAGGAGCAGGCCAGCGCGCTGGAGGAGACTGCGGCGACGATGGAAGAGTTGAATTCGACTGTGCGCAGCAACGCCGAAAGCGCCAAACAGGCGAATCAGCTGGCGCTTGGCGCCAGCAGCGTGGCCAGCGAGGGCGGTGAGGTCGTGAGCCAGGTCGTCCAGACCATGAAGGACATCAATGCAAGCTCCAGGAAGATCGCAGACATCATTGCGGTGATCGACGGCATTGCCTTTCAGACCAACATCCTGGCCCTCAACGCCGCAGTGGAAGCGGCGCGGGCCGGCGAGCAGGGCCGAGGGTTCGCGGTCGTAGCGGCGGAAGTGCGAAGCCTGGCGCACCGCAGCGCCGAAGCGGCCAAGGAGATCAAGACCCTGATCACCAACAGCGTCGAGCAGGTGGAGCAAGGAACCGCGCAAGTGGACCAGGCCGGCACCAAGATGCAGGAAATCGTCGGCGCAATCAAACGCGTGAGCGACATCGTCGGCGAGATCAGTGCCGCGAGCGTCGAGCAGAGTGCAGGCGTGGCTCAGGTCGGAGAGGCGGTGACGCAGATGGATCAGGCGACTCAGCAAAACGCCGCACTGGTCGAGGAAAGCGCTGCTGCGGCAGAGAGCCTCAAGCTGCAAGCGCAGCAGCTGGTTCTGGCGGTGGCTGTGTTCAGGCTGGGCCAGGGCGACGTCAACGCATCGGCTCCGAGAGCCCGCGAACAAGCGGGGCGTCGTGGACCGAATCGGGCGGCGAACGTGGTGAGGCCGAAGTTTTTGGGCATATCAGCGCCGACGGCTCTGTCGCAATAGGGACGCGAGGGTCAGCGACGCCGCGCTGGGGAACGCGGATCAAACAGCCAGAGAATAGAACTGGTCTGCTGCGGACATGGCTTTGCCTTCGGGGCAGTCGAACTGCCCCTTGCGGATCATGTGCA
>JANYBE010000670.1 GCA_025360945.1 Rhizobacter sp.
TCGCTGCAGGCCGACGGCCCGCAGAACCTGATCGACGCGGTAGGTGTGGCACGCACGGCTAACGCGCGCGGTGTCGTCGCGGTGCTCGCCGGCAGCGTGCACAGTGGGCTCGACGTGCGCAAGGTCCACACCTACAAGCTCGATGCCTTCGGCTCAGGCGATGCCGGCGTGATTGCGCAGATCGAGCAAGGGCGACTGCGCCGGCATCGTGACTGGCCGGAAGGCGAGGCCCACGGGATGGCTCGGCTGCCGCGCGATGTGGCGCAGTGGCCCCAGGTCGAGATCGTTACCAGCCATGCCGGCGCGACGTCTGCCATGGTTCAGGCACTGTGTCAGTCGGGGGTGAAGGGCATCGTCGTTGCCGGCACGGGCAATGGCACGCTGCACCGTGAGCTCGAGGCGGCCCTGCTGGCCGCGCAGGCCGCGGGTGTGGCCGTGCTTCGCAGCAGCCGCTGCCTCGAGGGCAGCGTGGTCGATGCCGGCGCGGAGTTGCTGCCGGCGGCCGGTGCGCTCACCCCGGTGCAGGCGCGCATCGAGCTGATGCTGCACCTGCTTGCCCAAGCGGTGCGCTGATCAGCGCCGGCGGCGACGCACCACCCAGCCGAGCACGCCCATGCCGGCGAAAATCATCGCGTAGGTGCTCGGCTTGGGAACCGGTTGCGCGATATGGGTGGTGCCAAGGTCGGCATCGGTGAGGCCGAAGACAAACCGCTGATTCGGCTCGTCGAAGCCTGTGTCGGGGTCGGTGGCGAGGAAGTCGTTGTCGTTCGCGAGATGCAGGGTGCTCGTGAGCACTCCGGTGCGCATGACATCGGCGCCGAAGCTCGGGCCCTCGATCTTCGGCCGAATGTGCTGCGCGTCGACCCCGTTCGCCTGCAGGGTCGACACCAGGTCCCGGCCGAGGAGGGGGTTACCGCCGGCCCTTGCAGGCCCGGAACCGAGGCCTCTCAGCACGTTGCCGGCGCGGCCGCTTTCCATCTGCACCGAGAGCCCGGGCTGGTCGGTGAACGACGAGCCGGGCAGGTTGCCGTTGGCCAGCAGGGTCGGCGCGGCATGCACGCAGGCGCAATGAAGCGCGGCAAGCGCGAGGGCGAGCACACGGGGACGCGTCATTCGGACACCTCCGAACTGAACAAGCCCGCATGCTCGTCGCCGCGCGTGACGCGCTCGTGAAGCGCCGCGCGCGCCCCGCGAGCCGGGGGTGCGCGTGCTAGGTTCAGAGCACCGTCAGCGTCACCTCGATGTTGCCACGCGTCGCGTTCGAATACGGGCACACGCCGTGGGCGGCCTGCACCAGCTTCTCGGCGGCGGCGCGTTCCATGCCGGGGATCGTGACGTTCAGCGCAACCTGGATGCCAAAGCCAGCCGGAATCGGGCCGATGCCCACGTCGGCCTTGATCGAGGTGTCGGCCGGCAAAGCAATTTTCTGCGTCATCGCGACGTACTTCATCGCGCCGATGAAGCATGCCGAGTAGCCCGCCGCGAAGAGTTGTTCGGGGTTGGTGCCGGTGGCGCCGTTGCCGCCCATTTCCTTCGGCGTCGTGAGCTTCAAGTCGAGCACGCCGTCGGAGGATCTGGACGTTCCTTCGCGGCCGCCGGTCGAAGAGGCGTGGGCGGTGTACAGAACTTTGTCGAGCTTCATGGTGAGGTCCTTGGTGTCAATTGGGGGTGCAGGGAAAACGGGGTGGAATGATCAGGCCGCGAGCACGGCCCGATCGGCGACATTGGCGCGCAGCGCCTGCAGCTGGGTGGTCAGTGTGGCGATCGCGTCAAGTTCGCAGCCCGTGGCGCAGGCCACCGCCAGCGGCACTTTCTCGGCCTTGCGGCGCAGCGCACGGCCGGTGGTGCTGAGGGTGACGATGACGCGCCGCTCGTCTTGCGCGGCGCGCTCGCGGGTCAGCAAGCCGGCCACTTCCATGCGCTTGAGCAGCGGCGTGAGCGTGCCCGAATCGAGGTACAGGCGGGCGCCGAGTTCGCCGACCGCGACGCGGTCGGTCTCCCACAGCACGAGCAGCACGAGGTACTGCGGATAGGTCAGGCCAAGCGGGCCCAACACCGGCTTGTAGAGCTTGGTCATCAGCAGCGAGCTCGAATACAGCGCGAAGCACAGCTGGTGATCCAGGCGCTGCAAACTCCGCAGATCGCCGACGGCGGTTTGGGGCGGCGTGGATCGAATCATTAGGCCTTCAGTGTATTCGATAGCCAGCAATTAGATTGTGTGCAATATAAAAGCCATAAGCCCGGCCCGGTCATTCACGCCTTGGGCAGCCAGACCATGACGCACGTACCGTGGCCGGGTGCGCTTCTGACGTCGACACGCCCGCCCATCTGCTCGGTGAGCCGCTTCACGACAACGAGCCCGAGCCCGGTGCCCGGCACGGCGGCGGTTGCGGCCACACGCTTGAACGGCTGGAACAGCTCGGCCAAGTCGGACGCGGAAATGCCTTGGCCTTCGTCGGTAATCGTCACCGATATCTCCTGCACAGTCTCGACGTAGCCGAGCGTGACACTGCGGCCGGGCGCGTTGTATTTGCACGCATTGCTGAGCAGGTTCGCGAGCACCTGTTGCAAGCGCTGCGGGTCGGCCATCGCGCGCGCCGGCTCGACGGGCCAGTGATCGACGATGCTCAGGCGCATCGCGGCGCGCTCGGGTTCGACCAACGCCAGGCTGGCACGCAGCGCCGCGCGCAGATCAGTGGCGACGGGCTTGATCGCGAGCATGCCGGCGTCGATGCTGGTGATGTCGAGCACATCGTCGACAAGATGTAGCAGATGCCAGCCGCTTTGCAGGATCAGCTTGACCCGCTGGCGCTGCAACGGGCCGAGCGGCTCGACGTTGTCCATCTCGAGCACCTGCGCCAGACCGAGCACCGCGTTCAGCGGCGTGCGCAGCTCATGGCTCAGTCGCGACAGGAACTCGGTGCGGGCGCGCGCGACTCGTTCAGCCGCGTCCTTTTCGAGCTGCAGGCGTGTCGCGACGACTTCGTCGGTCACGTCGCGCAGCACGCCGAATATCTGACGCCGTGCGAGCGGCGCGGCGAGGTCGCGCACCATACCGATGACCTCGACGTGGCGGACCCCGTCCGCCAGCACGATGCGGTAGCGCGCGCGCAGTGGCTGGCCGCTGGCGGCGGACTTGACGAGCCCCGTAACGGTGGCGCGATCGTCCGGGTGCACGCTGGTGGGGACAGCGCCGCGCGCCATCGTCCCGGGTGTGGCCGGGCTCAGCCCGTAGAGCAGGCGGGCGCGGGCGTCGAGCTCGAGCTGGTCGCTGCCGGTGTGCCAGACGAACACGCCTATGCCTGCGGCCTCGGCGGCCAATTCCCAGCGCGTATTGGCGTCAACCAATGCGCGCCGCTGCGCCAGCTGCTCGTGCATGGAGCGCATCACGTACCAGACGCTGCCGCCGAGCAGCAGCACGGCGAGCAGCACGATGGCGGCCGTCAGCAGCCGCTCTGACTGGCGCGAGGCCTGGCCGAGCGACGCGGAGAAGCGCGCCTCTGCGACGAGCAGCTCGGCATCGAGCCGGTCGAGCGCTTGTAGGCTGGCCGCGCGTACCGCAAGGTCGCCGGCACCGACGGGCCGCGCGCAGATGCGCTCGCCGAGCCCAAGCAGCTCCTCGATCAGCGCATCGCCCCGGCGCCACGCGTCAATGGAGTCGCGCATCAGCGGCATGTTGTGGAAATTCCGGTACAGATGGGCCATTGCGTCGACGTCGTCGGGCGAGTTGCCACCACGCACGAAGCCGTCGCGCACGATGCCAAGGTCGGGCTCGGGCTTGTCGAGTTCGAGGCGCGCGTCGCGGTCGCCCAGCGGGGCGGCGAGCCACTCGGACATCGGAGCGCAAGCGGTCGCTGCAGAGTCGCTCGTCAGCCGAGCTCGCAGCCGCACCATGGTTTGGTTGCGGGCCTTGGACCACAGGCTCTCGCCGCCCACATACGCGCGCGCGCCGGTCAGCGCGTTGAGGCCACCGACGCTGACGATCACCAGCGTGAGAACCGCTAGCAGCAAGGGTGCGAGCACTCGCAGGTAGATCGTCCGCTCAGCCCGCTCCACAAGCATCTGCTGCCCCCACCGCAGGATCGTGCAGCACTGTAGCAGCGACGCGCCCCCCGCGTGGGGGCCGGAAATCACGCGATCGTGGGGGCGTCGAGCCGAGTGCTCAGTTCGAGCCAGCGCGCCTCGAGCGTCTCGGTATCGTCCAGGATTTGCTTCAAGCGCTTGCCCCGATCGGCGCGCGCCGTGGGCGACAGGCCCGTGGCAGTCATACTGG
>JANYBE010000339.1 GCA_025360945.1 Rhizobacter sp.
GGTTGTGCAGCAGCGCGGTGGGCGTGAGGTCGGCCTCGCCGTTCATGAACACCGCCGTGCCCGGCGCGCGCATCGGCGGGTCGGTCAGCACGCTCTTCAGGAACGGCTTGAGCTCGATTGCGTCGGCGCGCAGGCTCGCGCCCAGCAGTTGCCGGCCCTTCGCCCAGGTCACCATGCCGACGAAGATCAGGCCGCCGACCAGCAGCGGGAACCAACCGCCGTCGACGATCTTTAACAGGTTCGCGCTGAAGAAGGTCAAGTCGATCAGGACGAAGAACGCCGTCGACGTGAAACACACCCACCATGGAAGCTTCCAGCTGTAGCGGATGACGAAGAAGGTGAGCAGCGTCGTGATTAGCATCGTGCCGGTCACGGCGATGCCGTAGGCCGAGCCCAGTGCGGTCGAGGAACGGAAACCCACGACCGCGGCGATCACCGCGACCAGCAGGGCGGCGTTGACGGCCGGCACATAGACCTGCCCGACCTCGCGCACCGACGTGTGCAGGATCGTCAGCCGCGGCAGAAAGCCCAGCTGCACCGCCTGTTTGGTCATTGAGTAGGCGCCAGAGATCACTGCCTGCGAGGCGATCACCGTCGCCAGCGTCGCGAGGATGACCATCGGCACCAGCGCCCAGTTCGGAAACATCAAGAAGAAGGGGTTGTCGAGCGCCTTCGGGTTAGTCAGCAGCAGCGCGCCCTGGCCGAGATAATTCAGCGTCAGCGCTGGCAGCACCATCGCGATCCACGACATGCGAACCGGGGCGACGCCGAAGTGGCCCATATCGGCGTAGAGCGCTTCGGCCCCCGTGACCGCGAGCACGACCGAGCCAAGCGCGACGAACGCGACCCAGCCATGGTGCAGGCAGAACGAGATCCCGGCGAACGGATTGAGCGCCGTCAACACCTGCGGCGCATTCAGCAGATTGGCGACGCCTGCGATCGCCAGCACCGCGAACCACACGACCATCACCGGCCCGAACACCTTGCCGATGCCCGAGGTGCCGCGCTTTTGCAGCATGAACAATACGATCAGGATCACCAGCGTGATCTGCACGATGTAAGGCTTGAGCAGCGGCGTCACGAGTTCCACGCCCTCGACCGCACTGAGTACCGAGATCGCCGGCGTGATCACGCCGTCGCCGTAGAACAGTGCGGCGCCAAAGACGCCGAGCATCAGCAGCACGTGCCGCAAACGAGACCGATCGGCGACCGACGAGACCGCCAGCGCGAGCAGGGCCATGATGCCACCCTCGCCATGGTTGTCGGCACGCATGATCAGGATCACATACTTGAGCGACACGACGACCATCAGCGACCAGAAGATCAGCGACAGCACGCCGATGAGATTGCCCTGATCGAGCTTGAGGCCGTTAGACGGATCGAAGACGGTCTTCAGGACGTACAGCGGGCTGGTGCCGATGTCGCCGTAGACGATGCCGAGCGCCGCGACCGTCAGGCCGGCAAATCCCACGGAATGGCGATTTCTGCTGCTCACAAACTGTGTGCCCGGATGTGCATCATCCAGGCGTGAATCGAGGGAGTTGGATTCTGCGCCCGCCGCGGGGGGGACCGACAGCCCCCGGATGAGCCGATGTTGCGGCGCAGCAACCGCGTGCGAACCGCAGTTGCCGCACCCAGCGAATCGGCCTACTCGTAGACCTCGGCTTCGGGGTCGGTTGCTTCCATTTCATAGCTCGCAGCCACCATCGCCAGCCGCGCGATCACGCCGTACATGTAGAAGCGGTTCGGCGCGCTCGCACCCGGTTTGGCGCCGGGCCGCGGCAACTGGCTCGACTCGGCGAACGCGAGCGGCACGAAGCTCGCGCTCGGTGCGCTGAGGCCTTCGTCGAAGCTGCGCTCGGCGTTGACGCGGTAGAAGCCGCCGACGACGTAGCGGTCAATCATGTAGACGACCGGCTCGGCAACCGCGTCGTTGACGCGCTCGAAGGTCGGTACGCCTTCCTGCAGGATCAGGTCGGCCGCGCGCTGTCCCTCGGCGATCACCCGCGTGCGGGCCAAGCCGCCGAGCCCAGCCAGGTCCTTGGCGTCGCGCACCGTCATCACGCCGGCACCAGCAGCACCTGCATTGGCCTTGACGATGATGAACGGCTTCTCCTGGATGCCGTATTCCTTGTACTTGCGGCGTACCTTGCCGAGCAGCGTTTCGGCGTGGCTCATCAGGGCTTGTTCGCCAGTGCCGTCCTGCAGATCGATCTCGCCGCTGCGCGCGAACATCGGGTTGATCAGCCACGAATCCATCCCCAGCAACTTGGCAAACTTCTTCGCCACCTCTTCGTACGCAGCGAGGTGGTTGGCCTTGCGTCGCACGCCCCACCCCGCGTGCAGCGGCGGCAGCAGGTACTGCTCGTGCAAGTGTTCGAGCGCGCGCGGCACGCCGGCCGACAGATCGTTGTTGAGCAAGATCGTGCACGGGTCGAAGCCCTTCAGCCCGAGCCGTCCGCGGTTTCGCAGCAGCGGCTCGAGCGTGAGCGAGCTGCCATCCGGCAGTGCGATATCGGTCGGCCCGGTGATGTCGTCGTCGAGCGTTCCCAGGCGCACGTTAAGCCCGGCCATGTGGAAGATCTGCATCAGCCGCTGCACGTTGGCCAGATAAAACGTGTTGCGCGTGTGGCGCTCGGGGATCAGCAGCAGGTTCTTCGCCTCGGGGCAGATCTTCTCGATCGCGGCCATCGCGGCCTGCACCGCGAGCGGCATCATTTCCTGGGTCAGGTTGTTGAAGCCCCCGGGAAACAGGTAAGTGTCCACCGGCGCGAGCTTGAAGCCGGCATTGCGCACGTCGACCGAGGTGTAGAACGGCGGCGTGTGCTCCATCCACTCGAGCCGGAACCAGCGCTCGATGGCCGGCAGCGACTCGAGGATGCGCTGCTCCAGCTCGTTGATCGGGCCAGTGAGTGCGGTGATGAGATGGGGGACCATGACGGAGCCGAAGGCGTTGGAAGATGGATTCTAGGCATGTGGGGTTGCGAGCCGCGAATGCAAAGGGCCGCCTTGCGGCGGCCCTTCTCTACGGGGACCGACTGGCGTCAGTTGTGGTACGCCGTCTCGCCGTGGGCGCTGATGTCCAAGCCCTCGCGTTCGTCTTCTTCCGTGACACGCAGTCCGATGACCTTGTCGACGATGAAGTAGGCGATCAGCGAGACCAGGCCCGACCACACGATGGTCACAAGCACAGCCTTGAGCTGGATGAAGGTCTGGGTGCCGACCGAGTTGGACGTCACCGTGCCCGCGACCCAGTCGCCGACGAAGCCGGGGCCACCGAGTGCCTGCGTATTGAACACGCCGGTCAGCAGCGCACCGACGATACCGCCGACGCCGTGGACACCGAACACGTCGAGCGAGTCGTCCGCACCGAGGATCTTCTTCAGGCCGGTCACACCCCACAGGCAAGCGAAGCCGGCGACAAGCCCGATCACAATCGCCGCGAGCAGGCCGACGTTGCCGCAGGCCGGCGTGATCGCCACCAGACCCGCCACCGCGCCAGACGCTGCGCCGAGCATCGAGGCCTTGCCCTTCATCAGCGATTCGCCGATGCACCATGCCAGCACCGCCGCGGCCGTGGCCGAGAAGGTGTTGATGAAGGCGAGCACCGCGGTGCCGTTGGCCTCGAGCGCCGAGCCGGCGTTGAAACCGAACCAGCCGACCCACAGCAGCGCGGCACCGACCATCGTCAGCGTCAGCGAGTGCGGCGTGAACGCCTCCTTGCCGTAGCCGACGCGCTTGCCGACCATGAAGGCACCGACGAGGCCGGCCATCGCGGCGTTGATGTGTACGACCGTACCGCCGGCGAAGTCGAGCGCACCCCACTGCCAGAGCAGGCCGCCCTTCAGTGTCGTCGCATCGACCACTTCCTTTGAGGTGAAGGCATCCGGGCCGGGCCAGAACCAGACCATGTGCGCGATCGGCAGGTAGCTGAAGGTGAACCACAGCACCATGAACGCGAGCACGGCCGAGAACTTCATGCGCTCGGCGAAGGCGCCGACGATCAGGCAGCAGGTGATCGCCGCGAACGTGGCCTGGAACGCCATGTACAGCAATTCCGGAATCACCACGCCCTTGCTGAACGTCGCGACGTTCGTGAATTCGCCCTTCACCGGATCGAACAGCCCG
>JANYBE010000025.1 GCA_025360945.1 Rhizobacter sp.
GCTGCCGACGCCGTGCTGGCCGAGCGCGGCGCGCACGGACTCACTCTGCGCGACGTGGCCAGGGCGGCTGGGGTCTCGCACGGTGCGCCCTACCATCACTACGCCAGCCGGAACGAGTTGCTCGCCGCCGTTGCCGAGCGCGGCTTCATGACCTTGGGCGACGCGATGGCGCAAGCTGTCGCCGTGCCTGACACCCGCGAACGACTGCTGCGCGTCTCGCAGGCCTACGTCGACTGCGCGCGTGCGCACCCTGAGCGGTTTCGCCTTATGTTCGGCCCGCTGCTGGCCAGCAAAGACGAACATCCGGCACTGAAGGACGCAGCCCAACGCGCCTTCGGCTTCGTGCTGGCCGCCGCCAATGCCCACGACAAGAAGCACGGCGCCAGCTTGGCCCTGGCCGGCTGGAGCTTGGCGCACGGCCTCAGCCATCTGATGATCGACGGTGCATTCGAAGGCCTGCCGATGAAGCAGCAGAACCCTGACACGCTTGCTCGCAAACTCAGCGAGCGAATGTTCGGATGAGCATGGGCAATGCGACAGATAGTTTGGCCGCGAGAGGCTGGGGTAGCTTCACCATAGTCGACAAAGGAAGGTCTGGCCTGGAAGGGCGAGTGACTGTCAAGTCGACCGCGACCATCGCTAGCTGATGACCACAATGGTCCCGTCGAAGGCCACCACTTGGCGTCGCCAATTCCGAGGGCAGGTTCAGAGCAGCGGCCCACGAAGCCGGACTCTCAGCGCTCGACCCAAAGGAGCCGGTGGAGGCGGCGAATCGCCTGCCCGAAACCGAACCTTCCGGAAACGCTGAAGCGACCTGCGGCGACACTGCGATGACCGCTTTCCAACTGCGTCACTCATCCGGACGCTGGGCTTGGAACGGGACCCAGAATTGTTTGTGCGGCGGCTGCCGACCCACACAATTTCGGCATTATGTATGTCCGATTTGGCGGTGTGGCACTTGTCGTGGAGCGGGGTCTGGGCGCACGGGTGGGGAAGGGACCTCGCCGAGCGATCTGAAGCCGACGCCGACGCCGAGAAACTGAACCAATCGTTGGCTCGAGAGGTCGCTCGCATCGTCGGTCTTGACTCCCCAGTAGTCGCTGTGGTCCGCGCCTGAGATCCACTCGCGATCGATTTTTCCGGGCGTCATCGGGATGTCGCCATACCGCCCCAAGGCACTTGGAAGAACGTGGTCGCCAGCAAGCGTCTCTCCCAGAGGTGCAGCGACGGCGAGAACCGGATCGTCGGGGGAGTAGAGGACGCGGACATGCTCCGGCCTCAACAACGCGTCGTAGAGCTCGCCGCCCTTGCAGACCATGTATGTTGGAACCGCTGCCGCCATCAGGCAGACCTTCTGCACCTTCTTCTCACCCGGCTTGCCGATCATGTACTTGATGGTCTCCAGGATGACACGGCAGCCCAGAGAGTGACCCACGAAAAACAGGTTGCGAACGTCCGTGCGTTGCAGCAGGTAGTCACCCAACGCGGCAGCTGTCTCGATGGACTTCTTGATGGCGACCGGGTAGACAAGGAAGTCGACCTTGTCGACGGGTCCCGGCCAGTCCGCATCGCCCGGCCAGAACGCGTCGCCCAGCATGGCTTCGAGGCGCACCATGTCGCCGGACGTCAACGTCGCTTCTTGTCGCCGCCTGAATGCGCTGTAGTCCTCCTCGGCCTCAGTTCGGGTGTTGTTGAAGCCGTGCACGAGTACGAGTAGATCCGTCTGTATGAATTGCCTGAAACCCTGCCACTGAGCCTCACACGGGTTGCCAACGTCGCCGCCCTCGGGTTGAGTGCGCAACCAGAGCTTGAGCTTGGGCGCGTATCCGGGGAATTCACCGGCATCTCTGGACATGGCGATTCCTATTTCTTCGTGAAGCTAATCTGCGAAATAGCGGAGATCACATCCTTGGCGATCGGAGCCAAGGCCCCACCGAGTGCGGAGCGGATCACAGCCGCCAGAAGCAGGTCGTGCTTCCAGGCGAAAGAGACACCACCTAGGATGGCGGCGATGGGGTTCGAGAGGCCGGGACCCGCCGGGTCCACCGTCATCACCTGCGCGAACAGCAGGACCACGGCTCCAACCACCACGGCCCAAAGTTGATTGAGCTCGTCCCATCGACTCGACGTGACGCCCTGAAACGAGTCAAGCTGCCGACGCATCAAAAGCCGGATGCGCGCGTAGCGTTCGGACTGCGCCTGGTTGTTCTGGGTCGGAGAGCTTGCGAGGAACGCGCGCCAGACGTCTGCATCATCGACCAGGCAGCCGCGCGTGAAGAACGAATACAGATGCTGGTAAGCCTCCGGGTTGTTCAGCACGGTATCGGCGGCATCTTGAATCTGCGACATCATCCGCGCGATTTCGAGCTCAAATACGGCTCGGTCGATGCCTCGCCAGTGCAACCAGTCCGACCGAGGCGCAAGCTTGTCGGGCATTTTCTGCCCCGAAGTCAGGTGAAAAAATTCGGCGTAAGCGCGATCTGGTGAATAGCCCACCGAGGGCAACGGTGGAGTCGCAGGCGCCGCGACCGGGGCAGCGGTCGTCGGCATACCCGGCGCCGGCGCGATCGCTTGCGCTCCCGAGACATGGGGCCCGGCCGGTGACGTTGCCGGTTGTGGAGTCACCGAGTCGAGCCCGGCGGTTCGCATCTCCGCCCGTACGTTGTAGTGCCCGGTGCCGTGGACCATGCCGAGCACGGATGACATCTCGGCGCCGAGCACTTTCGGCACGTCGGCGTCGGACTGCGACAGCCAGCGAACAACGGCGGACCGATGGAATCGGCCCTGTACCGACATTAGTTTCTTGAAGGCCTCTAGAAGCGCCACGGTGAGAGCGCTGGCTCCAGCAAGCGGAATCAGATAGTTTTGAAGTGCTTGGACCAGCAGTTGCAGGCCGGCGGCAGTTGGGTCCGATGCAGCATCGGCCGCCCTGGCCGCCGTCACAGATGCCAACAGAAGTGCCAACGCCGAGAACCTAGCAAACGCTTTCATACGCTCTCCTGATGCGGTGTAGTTGGCGCGTCGCGACTTGTAGCACCAGACAGTGAGTTAGTCGAGTCGGGGTCACTTCTGCTTTGGAAAAATTTGTAGGCGTCAAAGCTCACTGCCACGCCGAACCTCGCGTCTGCGCTGGACCAGTCGGCATGGCAGGCCTTGTCGTGTCGACCCACCACCCGCGACGGCGGAATGCCTCTCCGAGGGTCAATCAACGCCGATGGCCGACCGCTTCCGCCGCCGAAGGCGGCCTGAAGCAGATCTCGGCTAACGACCCCAAGCAGACAATCATCCCAGCTAAAAGCGGACGCCCGAAGGCTGCCTATGGCGCGACATTCAAACCATCGGCTGCAAACACGACCGAACCCTTGTAGCGTCGCGCGATCGAGGCCAGTACCGCTTCCTGCGACTTGTCGATCACAGGTGACAAGTGACTCAGCAACAACTTGCCGGCATGTGCCTCCTCCGCCACTTCGCCAATCGCCTTCGGCGGCGTGTGCAGGGTGTAGAGAATCGTCGGCGAACCCGGCGGATCGAGCACGACGCTGTTAAAGACGAGCAGACTTGTGCCGCGCGAGATGCGGCGCAGGTCGGGAAGCCCCTCGGCATCGATGTCGCCGCTGAACGTGATGCTCTTGCCGGCATGGTCTATCCGGTAGATCACCGCCGGGGCGTCGCGGTGGTGCCCGGCGATCGCGCTCACCACCAGGTCGCCATCGGCGTAGACCTTCGCCGGCGTGGCATCAGTCCGAACGGTGGCTGGAATATCGGTGGGCTGGATCGTCATCGGCGCCGAGAAGTCACGCAAATAGCCGAACGCGCCCTCCGGCCCGAACAACAGATCGACGAAACGGCTCGTCGAGGGAAAGCTCGCGTCGTCGCCAGAGCCCTTGCGCCCGTCCGGTCCGAACACCTGGAACCTGATCGGCCCGTTACTCGACACGGCCCGTGCCTTGAACAGGCCCGGCAGTTCGCCGGCGTGATCGATGTGCAGATGCGTCAACAGCACGACATCGACCTTCGCCAGCGACAACTTCGCCTCGCCGAGACGCGCGAACGAGCCTGGCCCGGCGTCGACGAGGATGCGTGGCGTACCGTCGACCAGCACGATGTAGCTTGACCCCGCCCGCCCCGTTGCGCCAGGCCCTCCCGAGCCGAGCACTACCAATGACAGGGCTGGAGGGGTCGCAGGCGGCGCACGGACTGTGCCCCCGCATCGATCACAAGACCAATGGTGAGCAGACCGATAAGGCCGGCACGGGCAAGTCGATAAGCAATCGTCATGAGACGGGTCTCCAGTGGGCGGACGACGCGCGTCGTCTCGAACAACGAATCACGCGACCTTGAGCAACCTGTCGCACGACAGGGCGCCTGCGCCGCGGCCGATGAGATAGAGCAGCAACGCCGCCCAGGACAAGTGGGTAGGCCAAGCGTCGGGATAGACGAACACCTGGATCGTCAAGGTCATGCCCAGCAGCGCCAGGGCGGACAGGCGCGTGAATAGACCGAGCACTAGCAGAATGGGAAACAGGTGTTCCGCATAGGTCGCCAAATGCGCCGCGATTTCCGGCGGAATGAACGGCAGCTTGTATTCGCTTCGAAACAGTTCGTAGGCGCCGTCGGTGATGTGCAGGAAACCATCAACCTTGGTGCGCCCGGAAAAAAAGAAGATGGCGGCGATCGAGATTCGGCTTGCGAGCGCGAGGACATCATGGCTGATCCAACGCGACAGGCCGCTGGCAACGGCGTTCCAGCGGGCTCGAAGGCCATTTCCTCTCATGGCGGTTGTCGACATGGTGGCGGAGCGGTTCATGCAGGTCTCTCTTCGTTTGGGTCGGGACAGATCAATGCACCGGCAGACAACAGGTGCGAAAGCAGGACTGCAACGTCGACGTCGGCGCGCACCCCCAGCGCAGCGCCAGCAGCCTCGGCGAGCGGGAAGCTTTCGGAACAGGCGTTGAGAAAGGCAGCTCCTGAAGAGTCAAGGGTCTGCCACTCCACGGCATCGACCGACCGGGTCAGCAACGCGCCTTCACCCTGCCAGACGATCTCGTCCGTGGTCTCGATGCTCAATCGGTTGGATGCCCAGATCGAATAGATCGGCAGGTCGTCGAACAGGCACCAGCGCGCGGCCGGATGAGGCCGCAGGATCAGGGCACCGAGTTGCTCCGGCGGCAGGTTTGCCAACCACGCGCCGTCGACCGCCATCGCGTCCTCGGCGGTATGCGCTTCGATCCAGAGCCGGTCCAGGCGGGCAACACCGGGCAGGTACGGCAGATCGTGCGCCGGCTCGAACCCCGCGAGGAAGTCAGCAAACGTCTCCCCGTACATCAGCAGGCGCCCGTCGCGTGGTGGTTGCGCCCGGAAGTAGGTCGCCGCCGCAGCGCGAAACCAGTCGACTCCAACGAGCCGGGCAACACTCGGAAAGTTCGCCTGCAGCGCATCGACGCAGCCGCTCATCGCCGTGTTGCGGTAGACCGCGAACGCAGGCTGAGTCGTCCATGACGACGCGACATCCTGGTCGAACAGTGACTTGACGAAACCCGACTGGAAGCCGGCGAACGAGTCGCTCATGACGGGTGCTCAGACAGTTCGGCGACGCGGCACAACTCGGTCGATGCGATGTGGCACTCACCGAGCAATGCTTCGAAAACGGGGACATTGCCATCGCGCTCGACCAGCGTTGGTCGGGCACCAATGCGCTCGATGAGGTGTCGATACAGATCCCACACATCCGGTGCGATCGGCGCATCGTGTGAGTCGATCAGGAGTGCCTCGCCCAGCGCGGCATCCACGGTGTGACCGGCAAGATGGATTTCCATGACGGTCTCGGCCGGAAAGCGATCCAGATAATCGAAGGCGTCGAAGCCGAGATTGCGCGACGAGACGTACACGTTGTTCACGTCGAGGAGCAAGCCGCACCCGGTGCGGCGAACCAGCTCCTCAAGAAACCCGATCTCGTCCCAATCGTGGCCATCGATGCGCAGGTAGTGCGACGGGTTCTCGATCGCAACCCATCGCCCCAGTGTCGACTGCAGCTGGTCGATGTTCGAGACGATGCGCCGCAACGCGTCGTTGTTGCGCGGGAACGGCAGCAGGTCGGGGAGGTTCATCCCGTTCCATGCCGACCAAGCCAGATGCTCAGAGACCAGTGCCGGTTCAACCCGCCGAACAAGCGCCACCAGGCGCTTGAGGTGGGCCGCGTCGAGCGGCGCATCGCCCGCGAGCGAGAGCGACACGCCATGCAGCGACAGCGGGTACACCGCGCGAATGGCGTCCAGCAGCCGCAGCCGAGGGCCACCGGCAACGAGATAGTTCTCGGCATGTACCTCGAACCACATGCCTTCCGTCTTGCAAGCCAACGCTGCGTCGTGGTGCTCGGGCTTGAGCCCGAGCCCGGAAAGCATGTGAGGGGTCATTGCCGTACGCGTCGAATCATGACTTCATTTCCGTCAGCGAACCTGTGCCCTTCGGCGTTTTCATCGTGACGCAGGTGCCGGCGGGCACGGCCTTGAACGCGTTGCCCTGATAGTCGACCTTGGAGGTGCCGGCGCAAGTCGTGCCCGCACCTGCCTTGCAGTCGTTCTTGCCGGCCATGGCGACACCGTAGCACTTCTCCATGCCTGCCATCTTGTCGGCCATGGGCTTGGTGTCCTGCGCCATGGCGGCGCCTGCAGCAAGGGCGGAGAGTGTGAATGCGGTGATTGCGATTGAACGGTTCATGATGAGCTGACTCCGGTGGTTGAGAGAGGAACCTGCCAATTGGCGCGGTCGAAGGTAATTCGCGATCGACAGCCCGCCGGTTACAGCACACCGCACAATTCGCCAACTTTTTTTGGTCGGCTGTAACCGACCTGCCCGATGACGCGAACTACAGAAGCAGCTTTATCCCATCCAGGCGACATCGAGACAGAACTCCGCACTCTGTTCCTTCGCGGACTGGACGGAGAACAGGCTGCGTACCAGGCTTTCCTGCAAAAGCTCAGCGCGCATTTGCGCGCCTTCCTGCGCAGGCGCCTGTTCGGCTGGCCCGATGAAGTTGAAGACCTTGTTCAGGAATGCCTGCTCGCGATGCACAACAAACGTCACACCTACCAAAGCGACCAGCCGCTGACGGCGTGGGTGCACGCGATCGCCCGCTACAAGCTGATCGACCTGCTGCGATCGAAGTCCGGGCGCGAGGCCCTGCACGATCCGCTCGACGATGACCTGGCGGTCTTTGCCGAATCCAGCACCGATGCCAGCGACGCGCGTCGCGACCTGACTGGCTTGCTCGAAACCCTGCCGGATCGACAACGCCTGCCGATTGAGCACGTCAAGCTCAAGGGCTTATCGGTAACGGAGGCAGCCGCACTTCTGGGCATGTCGGAGTCTGCGGTCAAGGTGGGTATCCATCGCGGCTTGAAGGCGCTCGGCAGGCGGGTGGGAAGCGCGTCATGAAGACCGACGACCTAATTTCCCTGCTGGCTACCGACACGGCGGCGGTGCCGCGCAGCGCGGCGTCGAGTCAAATCGCCATCGCGATGGCGGTGGGCATTCCGCTGGCAATCGTGGCGATGCTGCTGACCATGGGGGCCCGACCCGACCTGTCGCAGGCGATCGGGATGCCGATGTTCTGGATGAAGGTGCTGTTTCCAGCCGCGGTGGCCTGCGCCGGATTCGCGACCCTGACCCGGCTCGCGCGTCCGGGTGTCAGCGCGCATGTCGGGCAGTGGGCCATCGTGGCGCTGATCCTGTTGTTGTGGCTGATGGCGATCTCGGCATATGCCAGTGCTCCACCATCGGAACGCGCGGCAATGGTGTGGGGTCAGAGCTGGCGCATCTGCACCCTGAGCGTGCTGATGATCTCAGTGCCGATCTTCGTGACAGCCTTCCTTGCGTTGCGCCGGCTCGCGTCCACGCGCCTGGTGGAGGCCGGCGGGTGTGCGGGCGTGCTCAGCGGAGCGGCGGGAGCGGCCATCTATGCGTTTCATTGCCCTGAGACGGCATTGCCGTTCATGGCCATCTGGTATGTCGCTGGCATCGCGGCGATGGCGGGCATCGGGGGCGCGCTGGGCCCGCGGCTTCTGAGATGGTGACGCAGTTCCTGCAGCAGGCCCTCAGCACCCACACCTTCAACGATGCGCGCGGAGTGGCAACCCGGATTCCGCCCGGTTCACAGTGCCAGCTTCGCTCGCACCGCCTTGCAAGCCACCGCGCTCGCTTCGGCAGCGTTCGTGCGTGCCGAAAGTTGACCTGCAAATTGCGATATGGGTTGGTCGGCAGCTTTCGGCACCAAACACGTAGGTCGGCTTGTGGCCGAAACTGGTTTAGTCAACGGATGGAACGGCCAGGCGCGGAAAGCCGACGCGAGATCGGTGAGGACGGAGCAGCGCATTCTCCCCTCGTGGGAGGATGCGAGCATGTATCCGCCGAGTCAGGGATTCACCGTCAGAAGAACTCCGCCACAGTCCCGGCCAATCGATCTTTCAGCCTGATCACCACCGACGCAGGTCGAGTGCTGTAAGCGCGGTCGGTGCCGGTCCCCTGATCGATCCAGTCCAGCTTGAGGGCCTCGTACACCGGGCGCCAGTCCTCGCCCTTGCGCAGCAGCATGCCCGGGCTGGGAAGGTAATGCCCATTGCGCGTGCGCGCCCACAACCTGCGCGCCGGCCGGTAGGCGCTGTCGACTTCGGCGCGCGCCAGCACCTGGTTGAGGTAGCTGCGCTTGCGTCGAATCTCCTTCCACAGATGAACCGGCAGGCCCTCGAGCACCTGGTGCAGTTGCTCGGCGAAGTAGCCTTGTCCGTACTTCCAGGCCGGGTGAGACCGCCTGGTGCAATGCGACCACTGGGTCTTGAACCCGGCAAGCATCAGCGTGAGCACCCAGTACTCACCCTGGTGATGTTCGACCCGCACGAGTCGGCCGTCGACCTGTACATCGATGCCCGCCGGCGCAATCCGTTCGAACAGCGGTGAGAGTGCCGCCTTGGCGAAGTCCGGGTCATCGATCGCCCTGCAGACCGCTTGCTGCCACGCGGTGTGACCGAACTCGTCCTCGCACGCTGGATCAGCACCCCTGTCGATGAGCGCATCGACCAGTGCGGCGTTGCCCGCGCGCGCGGCCATCATCAGCGGCGTGCCGCCCAGCGGCGTCAGGTGATCGACGCCGTGCGCGTCGCACAGCCGCAGAATGTCCTTGAAGTTCTTCGCGGCATAGGCCAGCAGGTGACGCTGCCGAATGGCGCCGACCGCGCGTAGCGATAGCTGCTGCTGCTGGTTCCAATCCGGCAGCTGCACGCCGAGGATCGCCACATCGCCGATCCACCCGAAGTCGCCATCAGGAGCAAGGCTGCGGGCGGGCTGGAAGCCGGCATGCGCCAACTTTTCCACCCAGACTTGCTGGCCGTGCCACAGCGCATAGTCCAGCAGCGTTTGCTTCTGCCTGGCGCTGGGGTTGTTGCGGTCCAGCGCCTTGGGCACCAGCTCTTCGATGAGGTCTCGGCTCCACGGCGTCCATGGCACTGGCTTGCCTTGCAGAAAGGCCTCGCGGATCGCACTGGCCTGCTCTTCCTTGCCTTGCAATTCGAGCTTGCGCGCTTCCTGCGCCCATTCCTCCTTCGTCGAGGCCGTGTTGGCCGCAAACTGGCTCGGTCCCACATTCAAGCCCAATAGACCGAGCAGCGGGTGGCCGGTGTCGGATTCGACGATCGTCAGTGTTTGCACCGCGCGCGTCATCGCCACGTACAGCGCGTTGACGTAGAACTTGTAGAGCTCGAGCGATTTGTCGCTCTTGTCTTTCGCCCGGCGATAGTCCAGTTCGTTGCGCTGCAGGTCTTGCCAAGTGACGCCGTCGCAGACCTCGGAATACGCCTCACGCTGTCCGCTGACGATGCCCACCAGCACGACATGTGGGTACTCCAGGCCCTTGGCCTCATGAACCGAGAAGACCAGCGGCGTGCGCAACTGCGCCCGAGCCGCGGCCTTGTCTTCGTCGCGCAGCACGATGACCGCATGGCGCGCGGAGGCGTGCGTGGCGGCGTCTAGCTGCTGGAGGGCTGAGTCCTTCGCCTGAATCAGCACCACTTCGCCGGCCTCGCCCGAGGCGCTGCGAACCAGGAAGTTGCTCTCGCGATCGATGGATCCGAAGCGGGCCTGCTTGATCTTGAGCAACGTGTTCGCGAGCTGCGTCACCGCCTGGGTATTGCGGAAGTTGGCGTGCAGCACGTGGAGTTGCTGACTCGCCTGGCGTTCAACGGCGTCGCCGGCCAGGCCCTGCCAGAACAGGCTACGCACCGCCGCCCATGAGAAGAAGTTCGGATGCACGATCTGGTTGGAGTCGCCGCACAACAGGAACTGACCCGGTGCCTTCAGGCATGCCAGCACGAGGTCGAGTTGGACGCCGGTGAGATCCTGCACTTCGTCGATGACGATGAAGTCGTAGGTGCCCTCCGCGAGCGGCCGCCATTCGTGTGCGATCAGGTTCAGGTCGAACAGGCCGGCTGCGATCAGCCACTGGCAATAGCGGCCGAAAAGGGTATGCGCCGCCTCACGGGCTGCAGGTGCCAGCAGGCTCTGGCGCGTGCCGAGAGTCAGGTAGTCGGCCAGCGACAGAGGCCCGGCCGGCTGGGCGCCGATGACGCCGCGGAACTCTTCGAACAACGCGTGGGCGTCGATGTCCCCGAGCGCCTTAGCCGCAGCGTGGTGGCGGTCGAACCAGCCACGGAATGCGTTGAAGTTGACCTCGCGGCCTTGCGGCACGTGCAGGGTTTCCAGGAACTCGCGGTAGCTGAGGAACTCGGCTTCCTGGGCCGGGTTGTCGTAGCCATGGGCATCGTACAAGGCGCGCGCGGACTGCGCGAGGTAGGCGGACTGGGTGACGTACAGCACCCGGCCCTGCGCTTCTCTGAGCTTGGCCAGGGTCACGGCGGTCTTGCCCGATCCGGCCGAGCCCACGATGACCAGGGGGGCCGGCAGCCGCCGGACAGCTTCCTGAGCGTCGTCGAAGACGATGGGCTTGTCGAGCAGTTCGAATTCGGCGCGCGTGGCGTGCAGCCAGCGCAATGGCGTCACATCGGTCGCGGGCAGCGTCGTTGAATCGCTGCCAAGTTCGCGCTCGATCTTGGCCTCGTCGACCGGCGCGCCGCGCAGAAAGCGGGACTTTTCGTAGGCGTGGTTCTCGATCACCTCCAGCGCCAGGCAGACGGTCTCGCCGCCGAAGCGTGCGAACTGCAGCAGCAGCCGATTGGTGTGGTCGAGCTTGGCCCGGTAGTAGCCACCGGAGTGCAGCTTCTTGACATCGGGACTCTTGAAGTCGCCGGCCTCGATCGCCGCACGCACCTTGGCGAAGGCAGACTTGACGCGGCGCAGGTCGAGGTCTTGGTACTGGAGAAGGCGCATGGACAGGGGCGGAAGTCGGGCGGGCTGCCCGCGAGGATTCTGCCCGGCGCACTTTAGCAAGGTTCCGTAGGCGATCGCGCAACCTGATCTCGAATGAACACCCTCTGGCATTGTGCTGCGAGTAATCGAGTTGGCCGCGATCCGTTCGACCGGTGGCGAAAGTAAAGTTTCAAGGTAGAGCGGCCCGCTGCCCCAGCTAGAACGCAACAGCGCAAGGCGTCAACGCTGCCCCCGTCCGCCCGGCCGCAGTGCTGCCTCCGGTGTCGATCGAGACTTCGCCGGCTGAGAGGTCTTGCGCCCCATCAGCACCGGCGCGATCCGGTGGTGGCACGATAGAGATCGACCCGCAACGTACGTTGCGATGTGCCACTTCTTCTGCGGCTGTCGAGTCTTTTCAGACTGCGATCGGGCTGCATGCGAACGAGATGTTGGGCGACATACCCAAGTACGCCGACTTGGCGCCCACGATCCAGATCAGCGAAGCAATCGTCGAGCGCGCCTGACCTGAACGACCTTCAGCAAATGGCCGCCAAGAGCCGCTGATCCGCGCGCTCCGTCGTTGTCATTGCTCGTCCAGCCATGCCCCTCGAGGCGGCTGAACAAATGTCAATGCCGTCGTCGCGCGGAGGTGGCACGCTTTCGACTTCCTCACTGACTGACATCAAAATGGACATTTCTACGGAGCGCGCCTTGCTGCCTAGGCGCCGCGGTCCTGACCTGTGCTGCGTCCGTTGCGACCGCGCGGCGCGCTCTGCGCCGGCTGCTTGGCAGTGCCCGGCATGTCGTCCCGCGTGCCGTCCAGCCGCTCGCGTCGCGCGTCGGCATCCGCCTTGCTGTCGAGGTAGTCGAGTTCCTCGCAGGTGAATTGGAAGCTGTAGATGGTGGCACCGCCCTTGTCGTAGTTGTTGTTCTGCAAGCGCCCGACGACGTTGACGCGCGAACCCTTGCCTAGGTATGCCGCTGCGTTCTCGGCCTGCCCGCCCCACAGCGTCCACTGGATCGCGGTCGCTTCCTCGGCCCGGTCATCACCCGAGCCGCGACGCGTGTTGCTGATGATGGTCACGGTGCCCTTGGCGACCTCGCCGTCGCTTCCCTTGACGTACTCGACCTTGACGGCCGAAGCCAGACGCGCGTTGCGTTGTTCCACTCGAACGAATGCCATGATGAATCTCCCATCAGAATGACCAGCCGGCCGGACACCGTTTTGGTGTTCCTGTTTGGTACACCGAACCTTCGAGGTTTCTGCAATGACGCTGCACCCGTCAGGTGTCGCTTGCGAGACGACAAATCCGAGTACTTGCTGATGAAGACGACGTGGCTACTCAGATCTTGACGGGAACTTGGTCAACTCTAGAGCGAAGTGGAGTGACCTGGCGCGCTGAATTTGGGCGAAATTTCAGCACTCAGCGGATGCCCCGCAGCCTAGCTGGTGACCGGAAGGCGGCGCGAAGTCGACGCGGTGCGACACAAGTCCGAAAAGCACTGTTCGCTTTGGGAGCCCCAACCGATGCAGCCGCCATCGAAGGGCCGCTGTGACTCGCTGAGCACGGCGTGTCTCGCGGTCCTGCGGCCGACCAGGGCTCAAGGGCTCTCCGCGGCTGACGACGCCGACAAAGTGACTTGGCTCACGGAGAGCCGCACGTAGACTGTGCGTAAGCGACGTTGCGCTGAAGGACGAGAGCAGTGACGCGTCGGGCCGCGCCCAAGACGGCTCGCCTACGACTCCTGCTTTGTCGACCGACTAGACTGCGGATCGCTGGCAGCACCCGAAGCACAAGAAGATCAGCGGCGCGCTCGAAGCGATCCCGGCCTGGCGGCAACCCAGCGGTTCGCTTCGCAGCCTCACCACCTGGCGCCCCAGCGCCTCGAGCGGAGAAATGCGATGCGAACTTTGGCCCAGAGTGCCTACCTCGAATCCGAATTCGGGACCTTGAGCGAGCTGCCGAGTGTGGGCACGCCGCTCGAGAATCCATACGTCTACGACGCCTCAGTCCGGGAGTTGAAAGAGATGGCCTCACAGGGCTTGGTCAAGATCGTGGAAGAACAACGATGTGACAACGGGTCGGAGGACTGATCAGCCGCCTGACCTTCAAGCGTCTGCGATAGGACGAGGTGACGCGGCGTCAGTGGCGCCGAAAAACTGCGGCAACCGCGCGCATTGCGGCCCGCCAGCACAAGCTTAGCGTCACTGACGAAGTGCTCTCGGCACGCCGGTCTCCGTTCGCGTCGATCACTGCGCTGCGCAGGAACGCCGGATCCATCAAGGCGGCCACCGATGCGGGCGCGTAGTGAGGCTGAGCCTGATGGGAATGCATCGCTGTCTCCTGCAAAACCGAACCGGTCGCCGCGACCGTCGCCGAAGCACAAGCTCGTGCGTGACAGCTTCACGATCCCGAAGTCCGAGTACGTGGTTCTCGAATCTTTGAAGTTGCGCGCCGCAAAACTCGCCCGCCCGGTCAAGAAGAGCGAGGTGCTGCGCGCTGGCGTCGTCGCCTTGAGAGCGATGAATGACAAGGCTTTCGTCGCCGCGCTTAGTGGTGTGCCGAGCCTGAAGACAGGGCGGCCCAAAGGGGTGCCAACAGTGAAGTCGGTAACGTAGTCGAACCCGGGCCGCGGTCAAGCGAGCTTCGTTGAATTGCGCTGATCAGTGGTCGCCCAAGTCTGGGATGTGCGACATACCACGAACAGCGGTGGGCATTGCTTTTCGCGGTGGGTGTTGGCCAACGCGATTCGGCAGCGCACGGTCCGGAACACTGTTCCTCAGCCGGTGCACGTGCAATCGCGCCGTGGTGCACTCGGAGGGTGCCGCACGCGCCTGATCGAGATGTCGACAGCGGGCGTTAGTCCGACGCTGGCTTCTCGGACAGCGCGCACCCTGAATGGCCGCAAACACCCACAAGTCTGGTTCGGCTATGAATGACGAAATGAGCTCGATTTACCGGGGCTGCGCGATCACCACGAGGCCCATCGACCTTCCCCCGCAGTCCGGCTGGGCAGAACTGGCGGCGCTACCTTCGACTTGGCCCCGACGATTCGCTGCGAGCTCCTCGGTAGACCCCGACGACGAGCCTACCGACTCGATGGCAGCAGTTCCCAAAGGCTCGGTTTGACACGCGCCATCACGCAGCGGAAAACGCGACGCTCGAAGCCCGAAGGTCGATCGACCTGCGATTGGCTGAAAAATAGAGCGTGATGATAGGTTTGACGCAATCTCCGCTGATCAGCGGCAAGCACCTGCAGCACCGCACGAACCGCGCCTTCTTCTTCGAACCTGTCCCGAGGATCTCGTCGCGGCGCCGATCTCCGAAGGCGCTCGCCTGCGGCGGGTGGACCACGGCACCGTTGCGCCGAGAACATCGCACGCTGAATTTGCGACCACCTGGACGCAGGGGCGGACGCCCACTTTTAGGGTTGTGCGGGTGGCCATCCATGAGGCCAATTCTTGTCGCCCGAGCGATCGCCTTCGACCTGACACCTTGCTGAGCGCATTGGCCACTTTCATCACTTGAATGCTCCCGGGGGTCGACAGCCGCCCGCTGCTGCGAGCGTCATACCACGGTCATGCCTGTCGCGTAGTCTTGTGGTGCTTTCGTCCGGTAATGCAATGGCGCAGGCCGCGTGACAGATGCGTGCAGTCCGAACAACCACTTCAACACCTGCGAGCAGAACCGCGGATCGCAATTGGTTGCCGGACCGAAAGCACAGTTCAGAACTTCAACAATTGAAGCAAGAAGGTGGCCTCGACGAAGCATTGTTGAGACCACGGCACCGAGACTGCAGACTTGGAGGCGCAAAGTCGGAGCCTCAGATGGAGCCGCCAATGAACCCGATGTCGATCTTGACCTTACCTGCATCTACTTTGCGCGAGGCCTACTTTCACTTGGGGGCGCCAGCTTCGTGCGGCGAATACACCGAGCGTCGCTCGGCCCTCATCGCATGCCTGCTGTCGCAGGGGCACTGCTGTTCTCCCTGGTCTGATGCCCGCATGAGCGGAGTGAGGGACTCCGAGCCGCAAACCGGCACATCGATAACCCTTCGTTGGCAGCAGGTTCAAGTTGATCAACAACCCTTTGGGCATCTGCTGTTCAACCCAGGGATCCATCGTGCCCGGGCCGGTGCCTTCACTTCGAGGGTGGTCCGACCTTCGCCAGGCGACCAAGTTTGGGCTTTGCGAGACCGCGCACGGCTGCGACGCGAGCCGCAAGCCAGCCGAGCGCGAACCACGCTGTCGGGTCAGACGCGACGAGCGACTGATACCGGTCGCGGGCCACGAAGAGATCGTTGAGTTCGCCCATGCGGTCTTGAATGAGGGTCAGGGCGCTCAGATAGCGCTCGACTTTGCGGCGGCGCAGCACCGATGCGAAAAACTCAACTGCATAGCGTTGGCGCTTGATGCGCTTGCGCAGGGCGTGCAACCCGGCCTCGTCGAGCTCGTCGAAAGCGTTCCAGTCGACAATGATGCGCTGATGCCATCGACGCAGCCGCCGTTCGGCGTTGCGATGAAACGTTGGCGCATTGATTCGGGGCGGATGATTCACTTCTGATTCGGCTCGCGAGGCCTGGCCGGTGGGGTGGGCATCCTCGCCCTGCAACTGGGCGACAACTGCTTCGACCGCTTTGTCAGGTGCCTGAGCCAAGCCCGCTCGCCATGCGATCCAAGCAAGGAAGGTTCGCTGTGCGTCCGTGGCCCGCACCGCCGCAACAGGGTCGAGGCCGCTGGCGCCAACCGGTAGTGTCAAAGGTGGTGCACCAAACCTGGCGAGCTCAGCCGCCACGCCGCTGTTGAGAACGTCAGTGTCGCGGGCCATGCCCAGCGTGGCGAACAAGGTGCGGAAACCTTCGACGAGATCGGCCGGTGGTGAAGGCGCCAGCCCCCGGAAACTGCGCAGCGCGCTGAGAATGCGACGAATGCCGACCCGCAGTTGGTGCACGTGCTCGACAAGCTGGGCTGGGTCCCCTTCGAGCAGGCCAATGGCATTTCGCGTGATCTGCGCAAGACATTCGTCCAGAACGGCACCGAAGGCTTCGCCTGCCGTTGCATCGCCAGAAAAGCGCGGCTGGCTTGCCTTGCGCAGAGGCGGGAACGGCGAGCCTTCCGCGAGCCGGTCGCCACGCTCGGCCTTGCTGCGCGGGTCGTAGATGAGCCCGAACCGCTTGCGCCAGCGCTCGGCGAGCGCCAGCATCGCGACGGGCGAGCCCGCGATCAGCTCGAACTCGAGCTCGCGAATCCGCTGGGTCGATCCGGCAGACAGCAGCCGCCCCTCATCGAAGGCGACCTCGACGATTGCGCCGCGCGTGCGGACCCTGCGGGTCGTGCGGCGAACTTCGGTCTGAAAGCGCACGCCAAGTTCGACACCATCCGTGCGCGCCCGTCGCAGGAGGGCGATCAGTGTGTCGCCAACAGGCGTACCGGCGTGCTTCGAGGCGTCATGACTTGCATCCGGGCGCGCCACCTCGTGCTCGAATCGCTCCAGCGCGTTCGCTCCGCCAGCCTTCACGGTCTGGATCCAGCGGCGGCCTTCACGTCGCAGGCGCCAGGCAATGCCTGCCTGGGCCAGGCGCCGGTCATCGGTATCAAGGTACTTCGCCGCAAGAGTCAGACGCTCGAGCGTGGCCGAGCCGCGCGCCATTTCCGTCGCGATGTCCGCGCGCGCAGCCGCGGGTACAAGAAACTTCAGTTCGACTTCAGTCAGACTCTTCACTGCAGCTACCGGCAACGCCCAATGTGTCGGAGCACCACGCCGCACGACATGGCCGGAAGTGCGACGCTGGCGATTGAACGAGAGGTGATGCTACATGCCGCTCCCCGTCTTGGGGCGGCTTGATCAGGCAACGTCAGGCCGGCACGAGAGAACCAGTGCAGACGCTGACGTCTCCCGTCTGACGAATCGTTTCCGGCGCCGCTCGTGAGCGCGCAGTGGCAACGCCACCGAGCCAATAGGCAAACTTGCGGTGGTCGAGAACAGTGGGCGGAGTGGGACCGGCGTGCTTGGCCTTTCGAGCGCAAACCCCCTGGTCGATGTACACGTAGGAGTTGTGAACCGTCACGTCGCGAACGGGTGATTGTCCGGATGGTCCGTCGCGTAATCGGTCTGTCACCATCGGTCGATTAGCATGAGCAAATGGACGCCGTAACGCGCACTGAATCGTCCATATCGCTTGCTTCGGCAGATGTCGAGGGCGAGAAGAGTTAAATTGTGGCATCTTGGTGCAGCAATTTGAATGGCATCCCGGCGCCGGCCCGAATCGCAGGCCACGCGATGAAGGACCTCAAACTCCGACAGCCGGAGGCGGGAGGCGGGAGATTTTCTGGCGCCTAAGTGCAATTTTCGCGAGTGCGAAGCGAGCCGGGGTGAGTTAGTCGACCTGCATGTGATGTCTAACGTTTGACGTAAGCGGACCCGCCTTTGGCGGTCCTCCTCGATTGAATACTTAGAGGACTAGAGCGCATAGCCGAGCCGCCGCAGCGAGTCCCGAACATCGTCCGGTGAGCGTACGTGCACCGCTTGAAGCCCTGCTTCTGCCGCTGCTTGGGCGTTCTCAAGCAAATCATCAAAGAACACAATCGACCCGACCTCAATACCGAGAGAACGGGAAACGTGTTCGAACGCCGCTCGTTCTGGCTTTCGCATGCCCATTTCGTGTGAGGCAAAGATGCGGTCAAACGATTGAACGACCTGAGGGAAGAGGGTACTCCAAGTAGCCATGTGAGAAGCGTTGGTGTTCGTGAACGCGTAGCAAGGCAGAAACGCTCGCATTGTTTGTACCAACGCTCTGGTCTGCGCAATCTCTCCGACGAAGATTGAATTCCATCCAGAGGCGACTTGCTCACGACTCGCAGTCAGCTTGAGGGTCGAGGCCAAGTGATCGAAGTACTCGGAGGCGGTAATCTCGCCGCGCTCGTGCCGCTGATAGTGAGCATCAAACCCGAACTCTCGTTTCAGTTCTTCGACAGACAACGAAGAGTGAGCCGCCCAAGCTCTGAGGGCGCAAGAGAAGTCGATGTCGACGAGGACACCGCCTAGGTCAAACAGGAGCGCTTTGGGGGGATGCATAAGAGGGGTTCTTGCGCTCTACCTGATGTAGACGGCATGCTACCTCTCCACTGAAGTCAGGGCATCGGGTTGGAGGAAGTGGCGGAGCGCGTTGACGAAGAGCTGACCGTTGGCGGCTAAGAGCGCGCAGCGAAGGTCGCCTACCGGGCCTGGGCGCGAACTCATGCTGCCGGCCAATTGCAGCCGCTCGCAGTCGGCCGCTCTCGGGCGGCTCGCCAAGCAAGAGCGCGTTCTCAACGATGTTCTCCACGTTACCTCGTCCTGTGACCGGAAGCGGTTAGCCCGGTAGCTGCCCTGACCATGGGCCCAATCGACCAGGTTCGCGTGAAGGCTTTCGAAGTCCAGTAGATCGCCACACATTCGGCGGCTTGCGCTATGTTGTTCTCGCTGACAGTCGTCGCTGGTCAGACCGCTCGGCTCGTCTTGCCTGAAGCATCACGCCGCCTGATCCTTCAAGTGCAGTAGTCGGTTCACCCTCGTGCATGTTTGTATACGGCTGCGTCCCGTCCGCAGGCGCGTGCCCCGCCCCCACGAGCGCCTGGGCGCGCTGCATGGCGGCCTTGACGCGGACGCGCGTCACGGCCCAGTGAGAGCCTTGGCCTTTGGCGTAGTCGGCCAGGTGCACGCGAAGTCGCGCAGCGGCCTCGTCACGGTGGAGCGGTGCGAACACGTCCTCGAAGTGCAGCAGCGGCAGCGATGCCCACCGTCACGAACCGCGGGCTGGAGTCAGTCAATGTGCTTGTAGCAAGCCATCGTCATCGACCTTGCCCCCGGAAAACGTATCCCTTGCTGAGTGGTTCAATTCAGGCAAGGAGAACGGAAATGACGAAGTCAAAGCGAGCGCGCTACACGATCGAGTTCAAGCTCGAGGCGGTGCGGATGGTCAAGAGCGGACAGAGCCTGG
>JANYBE010000032.1 GCA_025360945.1 Rhizobacter sp.
CCTGCCGACCCTGCGCGACCTCGCGCAGGCACTTGACCTGAACTACACGACGGTGGCGCGCGCGTACTCCGAGGCGCGCCGCCGCGGGCTGATCGATTCGCGCGCCGGCACCGGCAGCTTCGTGCGCAGCCAGGGCAGTACGCTGCCCCTGCGCAACGGCACCGGCGCCGAGATGACGATGAACCTGCCGCCCGAGCCGGCCGACGCGGCGCTGGTGGCAAGGCTGCGGGACAGCGCCGCCGAGGTGATCGCCGGCGCCGACCTGTATAGCCTGCTGCGCTATCAGGACTTCGGCGGCACGCCAGAAGACCGCGAGGCCGCTGTTCACTGGCTGCGCCGGCGGCTCTCAGGCATCGGCACGTCGCGTGTTCTGGTTTGCCCCGGCATCCACAGCGTGTTGACGGCGCTGACCTCGCAGCTCGCGCGGCCCCGCGAGCTGATCTGCGTGGACTCGCTGGCCTACCCCGGCCTGAAGGCCATCGCAGCGCAGCTCGGCGTGAAGCTGCACGCGATCGGGCTCGACGAGAACGGCCCCGACGTCGGCGCCTTCGAACACGCCTGCAAGACGCTGAAGCCCAAGGCCGTACTTCAACCCGACCTTGCTAAACCCGACGACCGCGACGATGTCGCTGGCACGGCGCGAGGCGCTGGCCGACGTGGCGCTTCGCTTCAGCGTGCCGATCATCGAGGACGACGCGTATGCGATGCTGCCGCGGCGCAAGCTGCCGCCTGTGGCGACCTTCGCCCCCGAGCTGACCTACTACATCACTGGCTTCTCGAAGTGCCTGGGTGCCGGGCTGCGCAGTGCGTACGTTTGCGCGCCGAACGAACGGATGGCGCAGCGCCTCGCCGGCGCCTTGCGCGCCACGACCGTGATGGGCTCGCCGGTGACCAACGCGCTGGTCACGCGCTGGGTGCAGGACGGCACCGCCGAGGCCGTCCTGGCAGCCGTGCGCGACGAATCGATCGCGCGGCACGAACTGGCGCAGAGGCACCTGGGCCCCTACGGCATCGCCGCGCAGCCCGAAGGCTTTCACTTGTGGCTGCCACTAACCTCGGCGTGGAGCCCGGTCGAGTTCGCCTCGTACCTGCGCCTGCAGGGTGTCGGCGTGGTCGCGAGCGCAGCGTTCAGCACCGACGGCAACCCGCCCGACGCGGTGCGCGTGTGCCTGGGCGGGCCCATCAGCCTGATTGATTGCGAGCGCGCGCTGCAGCTCATCGCCGAAACGATCGAGCACCCGCTGCATCCGCATGCGACGGCGATGTGAGCAGCGTGAGGCGCGTTGGTAAGCACCCACCAGAGTCGGTGCGCATGCTCTGACCGATGCATAGCAGGGCAAGCGGAACCTGGACAGTGATGCCGGGTTCGAGGCGGTGCCCGCACGGCAACGACCCGCGGCTCGTGACCGGGATGATTGAGCGATCGAGGCCGGAGGGGATCTGGCTCGAACCGGATCTCCTCCTCCGAATCACTTCACTGGTCTTTGGTGTCTCTTCGTGTCCAAGGAGTCAGGCTGCTGGGCACCGTCGTCCCTAGGATCGCCATTGATTTCCCTAGGCGGTGCGAACAGACTCCCCGCGGAGCTCGCGCGGGAGCGCGCGGGTGCGATCTTCAACATTCTTCGATCGGGAGTAGAGGATGCGCCCCATGTCGCAGGTTGTTTCACGCCGTCTGCTGCTTGTTTCACTGCTTGCTCTGCTGCCACTCGCGTCGCAGGCTGACGTGGTGACCGACTGGAATCTCAAGGCCGGCGAGATCGTCGCTGCCCATCAACCCGGGCCGCCGGGCAGCGCGACGCTGGCGGTTCTCCAGACTGCAGTGTTCGACGCCGTCAACGCGATCACGCGCCAGTACCCAAAGGCCGCGAGTGCGACACTCAAGCCACCGCCGGGCACGTCAATCGACGCCGCGGTCGCTGCGGTCAACCGCACCGTGCTGCTGAAGCTGGCGCCGACGCAGCAGGCTGCGATCGAGGCGGCGTACCAGGCGGCTCTCGCCGGCATTTCGGACGGCAAGGCCAGGAGCGACGGCATCGCGGCCGGCGTGCAGGCGGTGGCCGAGTTGGTGGCACGCCGCGCAGTCAAGGAGGCGGACATGGTTTACTACCGTCCCATCACCCGCCCCGGCATGTACGTGCCGACGATCGTGCCGATTGGCGGCGACGCGGCTCCCGTCACGCTGTGCTGGGTGCTCGACCGCGTCGACCAGTTCCGCCCCGGGCCGCCACCCGAGTTGAACAGCGCGGTGTGGGCGCGCGACTACAACGAGGTCAAGACCATGGGCGCGCGCACCGGCAGCTGGCGTACGCCGGAGCAGACCGACATCGCGCGCTTCTGGACCACCACTGGCCCGGCCGTCTACTTCCCGCTCGCGCGTTCGGTGACCGGGCAGCCGGGGCGCGAGGTGACGCGCAACGCGCGGTTCCTCGCGGTATTTGCGCAAGTCGGCGTCGACGCGATCGATGCCGTCTTCGACGCCAAGTACCGCTACCAGTTCTGGCGCCCGTTCACCGCGATCCGCAACGGCGATCAGGACGGCAACGATGCGACCGAGCGCGACCCATCTTGGCTGCCCTTCATCGAAACGCCGATGCATCCCGAGTACCCGTGCGCGCATTGCACGGCCGCCGGCGCCTACGGCGCGGTGCTTCTCGCCGAGATCGGAAGCGGGGCGACGCCGCACCTGAGCAGCACGAGCCCGACGCTGCCCGGCGCGACGCGCTCGTGGAACAGTGTCGCCGAGTTCGTACAGGAGGTGTCGAACGCGCGTATCTACGATGGCGTGCACTACCGCAACTCGACCGAGGTCGGGACCCTGCTGGGCCGAAAGGTCGGCGAATTGGCGGTGGCAAGGCTGATGAACTGAACTTGGTGCGGGCGCCAGGATCGGGTAGGCCGGGCGCGTGATGATCTCGTGAACGCCCGGCAACGTGGCTGCTCCACCTGCCTCGGGGTTGCGCCTGGGCGCGCCGCGGCGCTGGCTCGCCGTGATGGCATGACTCGGGTAGTCAACCGCGGAGCTGCCGTTCATAAGCGTCGGCTGATGGCCGTCAAAGACCGGCGAGCAGACGGCGCCGACCGGCAACTGTGCGGCGCATAGCCGCCTGCAAATGTCGTACGACTGCATTGGCACGTTGACCGGCCTGTGGCGTTCGCCGTCCGAGCGGTCGTGGACGACTAATGCGGTCGGTCACGACGCGCAATTCGACGCCGAAAAGCGGCAATTTGGTCTGCGACCCCGAATCGCGCGGCTCCAACGTGCTGACATATTTGACGCGCGTCATGCGGAGCGTCTCGGCGCAGCGCCGACTTACATGCCCCCAGTGGCTCCAGCGCCGAGCAGCAGCTCCTTTTTCGAGGCTGAGGTGCTGTGGCCGCCGACCTCAACGCGAACGATTGCTAATTTTGTTTCTCAAGGCCTTCGACTACGTCGGAGAAAGCTTGTCGCTAGAGTTCGCGGTTTCCGAAGTTGTCTCAGCCATGAACGAAGTCGCAATAGACAAGACTTGCTTCCGCAGCGAAATCAGTAGTTCACCGCGCGTCTTGCGACGCGCGATTGTCGCGTCGATCCTATCGACGACTTCCGTCGTCTCTTACGCGGCTTCGGAAGAAATACAGGTCTATCTCGATGACCTCCGCGCACCGGGTCAACTGGGCGTCGACGTGCATAACAATTTCGCCGCTTCCGGGCGATCCGCGCCTGACTATCTAGGCGAGCAAGCTCCGGGAAAGGTCTACCGCCTGACCCCGGAGTTCGCATACGGCCTGACCAAGACGACGGAGTTCGGCTTCTACTTGCTCTCGACCCGAGACCTCCAAGGAAATCTCCATGGTGACGGGGTCAAGGCGCGGATCAAGTACGTCGCTCCGCACGACCTCGAAAGCGGGCCTTTTTGGGGCGTCAATCTCGAAGTAGGTCGTAGCAGCAGGCGTGTCTCCGAAACACCTTGGAATACCGAGATCAAGGGAATTCTCGGATTTCGCACCGACCGGTGGACGCTTGCTATCAATCCAAACCTCGACTGGAGCCTATCCCACGGCGGTGGCCCCGTGACCGGCGACGTGGACCTCAAGGCCAACTACGCAATTGACTCCAAGACCCAAGTCGGGCTCGAGAGCTACAACGAGTTAGGCCCGCTCAGACACCTGTCGACATCCGCCACGAACGGTCGAAGCGTGTTCGCTGTTGTCGACAAGGACTTTGGCAAGTTCGATCTCAACGCGGGACTTGGAAGAGGACTTTCGCAGGCTGCAGACAAGTGGGTCATCAAAATAATAGTCGGCACCAATTTCAACTGACCTGACCCCCGCCTCCACGGCCTCTTCACTAAAAGCAAGCACATGAAAGGCAGCCCGGTAGCTGGCGGTCGCGAAGCGCGGGACATAGCCGACACTGCCGCGACGAGTGTCACGAGAACCTCGGCAACTCGGACTGGTCCGCCCAGGCTCTTGGGCTGCAAACGCGGCCGAAACGAGAACAGCACGCGCTCGTTGACTTGCGCTCGAGAGGACAGTTATCGGGCCCAACTTGTGGCGAAGATGAAAAGCAGGCGAGTTGCCGCTGCAATAAGCGGTGTGAGCGTCAATGCCATGCCGACGACCCGAAAACCAAAGTGTTCGTTGACCCGACTCACCCCGACCGCGTGCGAGATGCGTCCAACCAGCAGCGCACAGGCAAAAGCGTGTACCAGCAAGGCACAGGACCCCGATTCCTCCACCAAGTAAAAGAGGAGGAGCGAAATCGGGACGTATTCGGCGAAGTTCGCGTGAGCGCGCATGGCACGCAACATTTGCTGGTTGCCTGCGTCTCCCACCGCAATGCGCAGGCGCCGGCGCATGCGCAGGGTTCGAATGCTCAATGCTGCAAATAGCAGCGCAAGCAAAGCAGCGTAAACAGGAACGATGTGCACCCTCGGGGCCCTCTGAGGTGTCCAACCGGTTGCAAGATACCTCGGTCAACGCGCCGACTGACTCAGTGGCGCTTGCAAAAGTCAGGCGGCTACACACTTTGCTAGGTACCAGCGTGACAAAGCATAGCGCGCGATACGCAGTCATGCCAAAAAGATCCGACGTTCATGACCGACCGTTTGTGCCAGGGTCTAGATGCTCGATCCGTGGATATTGGCGACGGGTGAATGGCGCCAAGCCGACGGTTAGCTGAGGAGCGGCAGTTCAAGGCCGCAAAGGCCGCATAGCTGCCCGCTGTCGCTCAATGCTGCTCGGCGCTGGACTGACCCATCCCTGCCAGCAGAACTAGCTGATTCAGCGCCACAAAGCAGCGGACGAAGCAGATAGTGGTTGCAGAGTATTTGCGAAGGCCGATGCCACTTGTTCGTGCCCTTCTGAGGCTTCCTATTCCGGCACGGCTTCGAAAGCGCTGTACCCGTTGCTCAATTCGACCAGTCCCGCAGGCCGCAGGCCGGCCGCCTGAAGCATCGCCTGATATCGCTCTTGCGTGCGCTCACACCCACCGGTCCCGATCAGCATGTTCAGATCGGACCGCGCAACGGCTTGGTCGTGCGGCGAGACTGCCATGCGCGGCGACAGAACTCGCTCGATCACCAGCAGCCTCGCGTGAGGCCCCATGGCTCTTCGGCAGTTGCCAAGGATGACGGCGCAACGGTCGTCGTCCCAGTCGTGCAGGATGCTTTTCAGCAGATAGACGTCCGCAGCACCGGGCACACCGTCGAAGAAGCTTCCAGCCACCAACTCGCAACGATCGGCGACGCCCGCCTCCGCAAGTCGAGCACGGGCACCCTCCATCGCGTGGGAGAGGTCGAACAGGACGCCGCGCATCGGCGGGTGAGTGCCGAGGACGGCCGCGAGCAGTTCCCCGAATCCGCCGCCTACATCGACCACGCTCGCGGCGCCAGCGAAGTCGATGGATCGCACCACCGCGGCAGCAACGGAAGCGGTCAGCGAGACCATCGCACGATTGAACAGGAGCGCCGCGTCGCCATCCTCCTGCAGATGATCGAAACCATCGGCGCCCAGGGTCCGCTTGCGTACGCTCTCTCCGCTGCGAACGCACTCGAACAATTGGCCCCAACTCCTCCATGAACTCGTACCGCAAAACTGAGCCCACGCGGCGATCGAGCCCGGCACATCGGGCTGCAACAGCGCGCCGAGGTCTGTCAGCGCGAAATTCCCCTCCTCGCGCTCCGCGACCACGTCCAGACTCGCCAGCGCTCGCAGCAAGCGCAGCAGGGACGGCGGGTGGCATGACGTTCGGTCCGCCAACTCTCGCAGCGGTAATGGTCCGTCGCCCAGCAATTCCGCCAGGTGCAGCTGCGTGGCAACCGAGATCGCCTGTGTGGTCCAGTTCGCATTGATCAACTCGAGTAGACGCGCTCGCGCATCTTCACGCGGGCGTTCAGCGCACGTTGACGTAGTGACTTCAGTCATGAGCATCTCCTGTGGTTCGGGCAAAAGGCGTTGCACCGCTAGTCGAACTTGATGCCGCCCTCATGGATGAGCTTGCCCCACTTGGCATGTTCGGCCCGGATCGAGGCGGCGAACGCGTCCGGCGGATCGGCCCCAGGGTCAGCACCGACTTCTGCGAACCATTCACGTGCCTCGGCCGTCGTGAGGATGCTGTGCATCTCCCGGTAAAGCCGCTCGACGATCGGCTTCGGCGTGGCCGCAGGTACCGCAACGCCGACCCAACCCTCGAACTCGTACCCGGGCAGGCCAGCCTCGGCCATCGTGGGCACGTCGGGAAGCGACGGCACTCGCCGTGATCCCGTCACGGCCAGCGGACGCAGGAGGCCGGCCTTGACTTGCGGCAGCTGCACGGTCAGCCCTTCGATCGTGTAGGTAATGTGGCCCCCGATCAGATCGGTCACGGCTTGGCCGCCGCCTCTGTAAGCGACATGCACGGTGTCGATTCCCGCCATGCGCTTGAACAGCTCGCCGGCCAGATACGGCGGCGTGCCGATTCCAGGCGAGCCGAAACTCAGCTCCCCGGGTTTCGCTTTGGCCAGTCGCACCAGGTCGGCCACCGTGTACGCCCGCACGTCCGGATGTACTGCGAGCAGCAAGGGCGCCACGCCGAGGTGAGTGATCGGGGTGAAGTCCGCGAGCGGGTCATAGCCTGGGCGGCTGTACAGGTGGGGGTTCACCGTCATA
>JANYBE010000047.1 GCA_025360945.1 Rhizobacter sp.
TACGAACAGGTCGCCCAGCGTGTGGATCGAGACGACCGGGATCTTGAATTCGCCATTCGCCTTCGGTATCCAGCGCAAGCCGTCCGTACGCAGCCGGTTGGCGTCCATGTCGGGGGTGATCTTCTGCGCCGACGCGTTCAGGGCGGTCGAGCTCGCGGTGTCACCATCGATCGTGTAGGTGAAGCCGGTGGTATCGAGCACGTTCTTGTTGAGGATGCCGCTCACCGAGCCGACCGGCGTGGTCGGATCTGCGACAAAGGTGCCATACGCCGACGGGAACGCTTGGCCGTACGCCAGGCCCTGCGCAAACATCGGCCGCGGCCCGCCGGTGATGTTCTGCACTACCGATACGTACTTGGCGCCCGGTCCCGCTGTAGCCACGATCGATGGCGTCGGGAATGTCGGCGTCGCATTGAACGTCGAAAACAGCGTGTTCGTCACGAGCGCCTGGATGTCGACCCATTTGTTGGTCGGATACGCCGGCACCCCGGCGAGCGCCTGGGCCGTGACCTGCATCGCGGCGAACTCGTTGAACAGCTCGGTGTCGCCGACCACGCCGCACATCGGCACTGCGCCGTTGTACCTGACCTTGTGAATCGCGGTGGCCGCGACTTCGTCCTCGATCGCCGCAGCAGTGATGTGGCCGCCCATCGAGTGGCCGGTGATGAAGTATTTGGTCGGCGTCGCCAGTGGGCGGCCGCGCGCCGTGGCGATGTCGTTGAACGCGAGCGCGAGTGCATTCGTGTCCTCGACGCCTGCGCGCACGTCGTAGTAGTTCTTCGTGTAGCTCGAGGCTGCCCAGGCATAGCCGTTCTGGATCAGGTAGCGGCGGATCGACGGGTTCGCGACGCCCAGCGTGTTGCCGGTGCCAGCGTACCCGTGCGCGTACATCACCAGCTTGCCGTTCCAGTTGACAGGCACCTCGACGTGGTACAGCGCACCGTTCAGCACGCCCTGCCAGCGGCTGGTGGTGCTCATGTCGACGACGTCGCCGGTGGCGGCCGCCTGCGCCGAAAAGGTGGTCGCGGCCGCGTCGGTGGGGCTGGGGGCGAAGCTGTTGCGGGAATCCTGTGCGCGGGTTTCTTCGGGCACGACGGCATCGTTGCTGCTGCCGCCGCAAGCCGTCAGAAAGGAAGTGGTGGCGAGCGCAAGGGCGGTCAGCCGCCCGATTGAGCGAAGCTTCATGTGGATGTCTCCGTTTGTTTATGGCTGCGCTCTGTGGCGCGTGGGTCCGGCAAGCGAACGCGAGAATAGCTCGCCTCCCCGGGTTGTTGTGAGAGGAGCAAACCCTCGCAAGGTGTCGCCTGCGAGACAGCCGATCCGCTAGCGGCCGAGCTCGAGCGCGGCGCTCAGGTCGCCCATCGGTTTGCTGCCATTTTGCGCCAGGCCCTGATCGCGCATCTGCACGCCGGGCAGAGGCGCCAGCGACCAGCGGCGCGTGATGAATCGCAGGATCGAGGCGGTATCGTAGGGCGTCTTGTCGACGAAGGCTCTTTTTGCGAACGGCGAAATGATGATCGCCGGGATGCGCGTGCCCGGCCCCCATCGGTCACCGGCAGGCACTGCGGCGTGGTCGTAGAAGCCGCCGTTCTCGTCGTAGGTGACGACGATCAACATGTGCGCCCACTGCGGGCTCTGTTGGAGCTTGGCGATAACGTCGACGATGTGCGAGTCGCCATCGGCCACGTTCGCGTAGCCGGCGTGCTGGTTCAGATTGCCTTGCGGCTTGTAGAACGCCACCGCTGGCAGCTTGCCGGCGGCGGCGTCGGCGAGGAAGCTGGTGTCGAAATCCTTCAGGTGCTCAGCCCTCGCCGCGGCGTGCGAGGCCGGGTCGAACGCGGCGTAGTAGTTGAACGGCTGGTGATGCGCCTGGAAGTTCACGCTGCCACCATAGATCTGCTTGCGCGCCTCGGGCGTGCCGGCATTGACAGCGTTCCAGCCGCCCGCGTACCAGGCCCAGCTCACGCCCTTGGCATCCAGCGTGTCGCCGATCGTGAGCTGGGTCTGCGGCGGCAGCGTCGTCGGCTTGCTGCGGTCGGCATAGCGTGCGTCGCCGCCCGGAGCCAGCGGCACATAGCTCGGCTGGAAGGCCGGCTGCATCGTGTTGACGGCGTGGAACATGCCGCTCGCGTCCTTGATCGTCAGCGTGCCGTCGCGCTGGTAGCGCGGTGCACCGGCGAGCGCGGTGGCAGGCATGTTGGCCGCCGGCACGAGACGCGTGAAGCGGCCTTGCGCGTCGACCTCGATCTGCGAAATCGAATCCTTCGCGGGCGAGTCGGCCGCGTCGGCGTTCGGGTAGGTCGGTGCGCACGCGCAGATCAGGTACTGATGGTTAAGGAACGAGCCGCCGAATGCACCCATGAAGAAGTTGTCGGCCAGCGTATACTGCTGCGCCAGCTTCCACAACTTCATGCGGCTGCCGTCGTAGTAGCCCATGCTCAGGCCACCTGCATCGGAGTACGCCGCGAAGCCATCGTTGCGCCCGCCTGCGATCTGCTGCATGCTGTTGTAGTAGCGGTGCACGAGATCGCGCGTCACGATGTGCTGGCCGATCACCACGCCGCTGCCGTTCAGGCCCGTGTCGTCGTCGATCTGGAACGGCCGGTTCTGCAGGCCCGCCGACTGCGCCTGCGTCAGTGTCACCGGTTGGCCGTTGGCGGTCAGGCCGCCCCAGGCGGGCGGCAGCATCGGCAGCACCTTGTCGTCGAAATCGCGTTGCGGGTGGTAGATGCCTTCGGACGACGCGTTGCGTCCGGGGATGCCGTTCGCGCCGGGGAACAGGCCGTACATGTTGTCGAAACTGCGGTTCTCGGCGTAGATCACGACGAGTGTCTCGATGGCGGCCAGGCCGCCGGGGGTCTTCACACAGGCGGGCGCGACAGCGCATGCGGCGACCAGGGAGGACAGCAAAGAGACAGTGAGTGCAGCATGCTTCATTGCGAGCTTCTGGGCAGCGGAAAAAGATCAAGTATGGTGCAAGGCCGCGTGGGCCACGCGCCCCGAACGAATCCGTATGCGCCGTTCTTGCCTCGTGCTCGTCATCCTCGTTGCCTTGCTTCCTGCATGGGCGCAGGCGCCTGCGCCGTATGCGCGGCGCTTGGACGTGCCGCAACTCACCGCGCTCGGCCGCGCGATCTTCTTCGATGCCGAGCTCTCGCCCTCGGGGGAGGTCTCGTGCGCGAGCTGCCACGACCCGAAGCACGCCTATGGCCCGCCGGACGCCGACGCGCTCCGGCGTGGCTTTCGCGCCGCGCCGTCGCTGCGCTATCTGAACAGCCTGCCGCCGTTCAGCGAGCACCACTTCGACAACGACGGCGACGACAGCACCGACCTCGGCCCGACCGGCGGCCACACCTGGGACGGTCGCGTCTCGTCGGCGCGCGAGCAGGCACGGCTGCCGCTGCTGTCGCCCGAAGAGATGGGCGGGCCGAGCGTGCCCGCGGTTGTGGCGCGACTGCGGCTCACGCCGTATGCCGCGCAGCTGGAGTCGCTGTTTGGTGCCAAGATCTTCGACCGACCCGAGGCTGCGTTCGAGGCCGCGCTGCTGGCGCTCGAGGTCTTTCAGCAGTCGCCGTCGGACTTCTATCCGTTCAGCAGCCGCTTCGATGCGGTGCTGCGCGGTCGGGCCACTCTGACGGCACAGGAGGCGCGCGGCCTCGTGCTGTTTGACGACCCGGCCAAGGGCAACTGCGCCTCGTGCCACCTGAGCACGATTCGGCCTGACGGGGCGTTCCCGCTGTTCACCGACTTCGGTCACATCGCGATCGGCGTGCCGCGCAACACTGCGATCCAGGCCAACGCCGACCCGCGCTTCTTCGACCTCGGCCTGTGCGGCCCGTTGCGCACCGACCTCGCCGACCATGCGGAATACTGCGGCCGCTTTCGCACGCCGACGTTGCGCAACATCGCGCTACGTCAGCGCTTCTTCCACAACGCCGCGATCCGCACGCTCGAAGATGCGGTGCGCTTCTACGCGCGGCGCGACACCGACCCGGCGCGCTGGTACGGCGCAGCGGGCAAGTTCGACGACCTGCCGGCGAAGTACCACGCGAACGTCAACATCGAGGCGCCCTTCGGAGGCCGGCCTGGCGGTGCGCCCGCACTCAGCGAATCCGAGATCGCCGAAGTGGTCGCGTTCCTGAAAACGCTGACCGACGCGGACCAGCGCTAATCAAACCCAGTTGCGCACCTGTGTGGCCACCCACGCTGCGTCGTCGAGTGGCAGATCGTGGCCGGCCCACGGGTGCAGGCGCGACTCGCACGACCAATGCCGCGCGAGTTGCTGCGTGCAGCGCACATCGACCAGCGCATCGGCCACACTGCCGAGCAGTAGCGCTCGGCGGAACGGATTCGCCAGCGGCGCGCGAAAGCGCGCCGCAGCCCACAGCTGCCGAAGCGCGTTGGCAGCGGTGACAGGGCATTCGCGCTGGTACCCGGCCCAGGCGTGCAGTAACGCCGTATCGTCGCGGCCAAGAGCATGGCTCGTCATCGCGAGCACCGCGCGCTCGCGCTTCGCTGCACTCGGACGCGTCAGCGCAAGGCGCAAAAGCGTCGTGTAATTCGCGGGCCGCAAGCGCTGATGGAACAGATTGAACGGCCGCATGCTGGTGTTGATCAGCACCGCCGCAGCGATCTCGTCCGGCGCGGCCAGGGTCCATGCAGTGGCGACCATCGCACCCAGCGACATGGCGAGCACATGGACCGGCGTGGCGACGCCGAGTTGGCGCAGTTCATCGCGGCAATGCGCGGCCATGGCCTCGACGCTGCGCGGGCTGCGCAGTGCATGCAGCGCCCCGTTGCCCGGCAGATCAAGTGTGACCACGTTCGCGGCGGCCACGGCGTCCGCGAGCAAGGGCGCGAACATGCCCCAATGGCGGCTCTCGCGCGTCAGCCCGCGCAGCATCACCCAGGTCGGGCCGTTCACGGTCTCGGTCCGCGATACCAGTGGGACAATGCCCGCTCGTGCAGGTCGGCGCGCGCCGCGTCCCGAGGCGTCCAGCGTTCGTGGCTTAGCGCGGAGCGCATCACGAAGTCCAGCCACGCGACGTGGCGGCGCAGCACGCGCTGGCGCCGGTGCTCGATCAGCGGATTGAAGATGCCGTGCCGCGTGAACAGCTGGCGCGGGTTCTTCTTGACCCACAGCCACGAGCCCATCTCCAGCGTCAGCGGCAGAAACGTGCGTTGCGGCTCGCTCAGCGAGCCCAGGTAGAGGTGATCCCACAGGTCGCCGTGAGCGAGGTACTGCGCGCTCTGTGGCTCTACAACGTAGCGGTGCTGCGGGTGCGTCTGGTCAAGGATGTTCTTGAACGCGAACACATCGGCCAGGTGCGGAATGGGCTGCGCCGTGTGCGCGTACGGAAACCACACCCGGTCGCGCGTGCCAAAGCCCGAGTGGCAGTCCACGACCATGCTGAAGCGGTGCGTCAGCAGCTCGTCCTCGACGACGCGGCAGACGGCAAGATTCTCGGCTTCCATCGTCGCGCCGGCTTCACCGCGGTACCACGGCAGACGTGCGCTGCGGCGCTGTCCGCCGACCATGAATGGCACCGGATTGTTCGCTTGCACCGGCGCGTTGCGCATCAGGTCGACGCCGCGCGGGTTCGCGCGCGTGGCCTGCACCATGCCGCCCGGGTTCACGATCGGCATGAAGACCAGCCGCAGCGATTCGAGCTGGCGGTGCAGGCTGCTGTCCCAGCGCAGCCGCACCACGAGGCTGGCCAGATGTGCGATCACGACCTCGGCACCAATGCGTTCCAGTCCGTGCACGCCACCAACGAAACCAACCGCGGGCGCATCCGGGCTCGGGTTGCCGAGCGTGATCGCAAGCACAGGGTAGACCGTGTTGCCGACCTTCACCTCGCACGCCGTCTGTTGCTGCAGCTGCGCGCCTGCGGCGGCCAGGATCGCTTGCAGCTCGATCAGTTCAGGCAACATGGTGAAGCGCAGCATACGGCGCAATGCGATCGGTGTGTCGGCGTGTGCGCGGGTCACGAAAACGTCACCGGCGTGTCATGCGGCGCGGCTAAGTTCAGGGCCATGAATCTCAGCAACCCCCTTTCGCATCGCCCGATCAACGCGCCGCGACTGCTCTCCCTCGGCGGCGCCTTGCTGTGGGGCGCGCTTGAGTTAGTCGCGCTGTGGCGCTCGCGCTGGACCCAGCGCGAAAAGTAGCCTTTCGTTGCGCGGCGAGAATGCAGGCCACTCGGTGCGCGGCCTGGTTTGCGTTACCGTGTCGTCAAGACTTTCGAGACACGAACGATGCAACCGGTCATCCACAGCCTGCTCGACACCGATCTGTACAAGTTCACGATGTGGCAGACGATGCTGCACCGGCACCCGCAGACGCAGGCCGAATACACCTTCGTCTGCCGCAACGAACCGGCGTATCCACTGGCCGAGCTGCTTGCCGACGTGAACCAGCAGCTCGATCACTTGTGCTCGCTGCGCCTCGATGCGAGTGAGCTCGCATATCTCGGCGGGCTGCGCTTCATCCGCTCCGACTTCGTCGACTTCTTACGCATCTTCCAGTTCCAGCGCGAGTTCATCAGCGCGAGCGCGAACGGACCGAAGCTCGAGATCGTTGCGAACGGCCCGCAGGTCCATGTGATGGCCTTCGAGATCTACGTACTGGCGATCGTCAACGAGCTGTACTTCCGGCGCTTTGACCAGACCGTCGCATTCGCCGAGGGCCGCACGCGCCTGAAGGCCAAGATCGAGCGGCTGCGCGAGTTCGAGAAACTGCCCAGACGCCGCCACCCGTTCGAGTTCTTCGACTTCGGCGTGCGCCGGCGCTTCTCGGGCGACTGGCAGCGCGAGGTCGTCGCCACGTTCAAGCGCGAGGTGCCGCAATTCTTCAAGGGCGCGTCCAACGTGCTGTTCGCGCGCGATCTCGATCTGGTGCCGATCGGCACGATGGCGCACGAGTACCTGCAGACCTACCAGACGCTGGGCGTGCGGTTGCGTGACTTCCAGCGTGCCGCGCTCGAAGACTGGGTGCAGGAATACCGCGGCGACCTCGGCACCGCGCTCACCGACGTCGTCGGCATGGACGCCTTCCTCGGCGATTTCGACCTGTACTTCGCCAAGCTTTTCGACGGCCTGCGCCATGATTCAGGCGACCCGGTCGTGTGGGGCGAGAAGGCGCTTGCCCACTACGAGAAGCTGCGCATCGACCCGCACACCAAACGACTGGTGTTCTCGGACGGGCTCGATTTCGATAGGTCGATCGCGCTCTACGACCACTTCGCCGACCGCACCCAGTGCGGCTTCGGCATCGGCACCAACCTGACGAACGACATGGGGCTGAAGACGCTGCACATTGTGATGAAGCTGACTCACGCGAACCGCCAGCCGGTTGCGAAGCTCTCCGACAGCCCGGGCAAGCTGCTGTGCGACGACGAGACATTCCTGGCCTATCTGCGGCAGGTGTTCAAGGTCGATTCCTGAGCCCTGGATGAACGTGTCCGAAACCGGCCAGCCAGCGGTGCCGGTCGCGGGCATGCTGGTGTCTCATTTACCGGTGTCTCATTCAACGAATGACACACGATGGCCTCGATTCGCAAGCAAGTCCTGATTGAAGCCCGTCCCGACACGGTCTGGGACGCGGTGCGCGATGTCGGCGCGGTCGCGTCGCGCCCGGCTTGCTGACTGGCTGCCCGATGGAAGGCTCGCCGCTCGCGCGCGTCGTTAGCTTCGCAAGCAGCCTCGAGGCGCGCGAGCTGATCGTCGATGTGGACGACGCGGTGCGGCGCCTCGTCTGGGCCATCGTCGGCGGGCGGATGTCGCACCACAATGCGTCGATGCAGATCTTCGGCGAAGGCGCGAATCAGGCGCGCGTCGTGTGGGCCGCCGGCCTGCCGAACGAGCTCGCGCCTGCAATCGCCGGGATGATCTAGCAGGGGCTCGCGGTGATGAAGCAGACGCTCGAGCGCTGACTCCCGCACGCTTCACTGGGGGCAGAATCGGTCCACTATGAGCACGAACGACACCGACCCCTCCGAATCCATCCACGAAGCTGGCTTGTGGCGCGACAACGGCTGGACCGCCCGCGTCATCAAGAACGAGGACGATGAGGGCTGGGCCGTCGAGATGATCAAGGACGGTGAGGCCGAGCCGGCACTCGTCGGTCCGTGGACAATGGGGCGCGACAAGAAGAACCCCAAGCCGCTGGACGTGTCGGCATTCAACGTGCTGGTGAAGACCGCCGCCGAGGTGTTGCGCCGGCACGAGCAGGCGCTGCATGCGCAGCATCACCGGAACGTGAGCGTGACGGTGGGGGGTCAGCGCGTCCTCGTCACACTGGACATCGTGCCCGATGAGGACGATTCGCACGCCTTGCTAGGGGCGCAGGACGCGTTCGGCGAATCGCTGGCCAAGCTGCGCGTCGCGCCGAACTTTAGGCTGACGACGGCCAGCGCGATGGCCTGGATCGAGGACGGCTTCGCCAAGCCGACGTGAGCGCCGACGATCAGCCCGCGGTCTGAAGCCGCAAGCGCCGCGCCGCCTCTTCGGCGCGCGCGTCGTCGATCTCGCGCATTACGCCTCCGACGTCCACCGCGCCGGCTTTGCGCTCGAAGTGACCGGTCAGCGCGACTTCGTTCGTCAGCACGCCGCGCTGGTACAGGTCCCAGATCTCCGCGCCGAACTCGGTGCCAAGCAGCTCGGGCGCGAACTTGCCAAAGAACGCGCGCAGGTTCTCGACATCGCGCAGCAACATGCGCTGCGCGTGGTTGTTGCCGGCGGCATCGATCGCCTGCGGCAGGTCGATGATCACCGGCCCGTCGGCCGCGAGCAGGATGTTGAATTCCGACAGGTCGCCGTGCACGACGCCGGCGCACAACATGCGCACGACCTCCTTCAGCAGGCTCGTGTGGTGCGCACTCGCTTGGCTCGCCGTGAATGCCACGTCGTTTAGTCGCGGCGCGGCCGCACCATGCTCGTCGGTCACCAGCTCCATCAGCAGCACGCCGTCGTGAAAGTTCAGCGGCTTGGGCACGCGCACGCCGGCGGCGGCGAGGCGATACAGCGCATCGACCTCGGCGCTTTGCCAGGCCGCCTCCTGGGCCTTGCGGCCGAAGCGCGTGCCCTTG
>JANYBE010000081.1 GCA_025360945.1 Rhizobacter sp.
GTCGTCGCACCCGCGGGGTAGAGCTTGAGTGCGACCACGCCGGCGGCCTTCGCGCGCACGATCTCGTCGGGCGGCGTCAGGTCAGTCAAGTACAGCGTCATCAGCGGCTCGAAGTCCGCACCCACGGGCAGCGCGGCGAGAACGCGTCGGCGGTAGTCGACGGCCATCGCTGCCGTCGTGACCGGCGGCTTCAGGTTCGGCATGAGGATCGCGCGGCCGAACTGGCGCGCCGTGTCGGGCAGCACTGCCGCGAGCGCTGCACCATCACGCACATGCAGATGCCAGTCGTCGGGGCGGGTGATCGTGAGCTCGTCGGTCATGGCTTTGATTCTCGCACCCATGCAAAAGGCACCCGCAGGTGCCTTTTCGCTGGGGCGAATACGCCTCAGTGCTGCAGGATCTTCGACAGGAACTCCTTGGCTCGAGGCGTGCGCGCGTCCGGGTCGCCGAAGAATTCCTCGCGCGTGCAGTCCTCGACGATCTTGCCCGCGTCCATGAAGATCACGCGGTGGCTGACCTTCTTCGCGAAGCCCATCTCATGCGTGACGACCATCATCGTCATGCCTTCCTGGGCGAGCTTGACCATCACGTCGAGCACCTCGCCGACCATCTCGGGGTCGAGCGCCGAAGTCGGCTCGTCGAACAGCATCACGATCGGGTCCATGCTCAGCGCGCGCGCAATCGCGACGCGCTGCTGCTGGCCGCCCGAAAGCTGACCGGGGAACTTGTCCTTGTGCGCGATCAGGCCGACGCGGTCGAGCATCTTCAGGCCGCGCGTCTTCGCATCATCGGCACTGCGGTTCAGCACCTTGATCTGCGCCAGCGTCAGGTTCTCAGTCACGGTCAGGTGCGGGAACAGCTCGAAGTGCTGGAACACCATGCCGACACGGGCGCGCAGCTTGGGCAGATCGGTCTTCGGATCGGCGATGCTGATGCCGTCGACGACGATGTCGCCCTTCTGGAACGGCTCGAGCGCATTCACCGTCTTGATCAGCGTCGACTTGCCCGAGCCCGACGGGCCGCAGACCACGACGACCTCGCCCTTCTTGATCGTGGTCGAGCAATCGATCAGCACCTGGAAGCTGCCGTACCACTTGGAAACGTTCTTGATGTCGATCATTTGAATCGGTCCTCTCTCAGCGAATGATGGCGATCTTCTTCTGCAGACGACGCACGAGCATCGACAGGCTGAAGCAGATGATGAAGTAGACGACGGCGGCGACAAGATAAGTCTCGACCGGGCGGTTGAAGTTCTTGCCCGCGACCTCGAAGCCCTTGAGCAAGTCGTATTCGCCGACGGCATACACCAGCGACGTGTCCTGGAACAAGATGATGGTCTGCGTCAGCAGCACCGGCAGCATGTTGCGAAAGGCCTGCGGCAACACGATCAGCTGCATGCACTGCCTGTAGGTCATGCCCACCGCGTAGCCGGCATAGACCTGGCCCTTGGCCACGCTCTGGATGCCCGCACGCATGATCTCGGAGTAGTACGCCGCCTCGAAAATCGTGAACGTGATGATGGCTGACAGCTGCCCTCCGAGCGAGCGCCCTATGAGCAGCGGAATCAACAGGAAGAACCACAGGATCACCATCACCAGCGGGATCGAGCGCAGCGTATTCACATAGAACGCCGCCGGCATCACCAGCCACTTCTTGCCGGCCAGGCGCATCAGGGCCAGCACCGTGCCGATCGCGATGCCGCCGATCATCGCGATCAGCGTGAGCTGCACCGAAAAGATCAGGCCCTTGAGGATGAAGTTGGAGATGACGTTCCAGCTCAGGAACGTGAAGTCCAGGGTGGTCATCATTTGCCACCCCCGATCATGCCGGGCACCTGCACGCGCTCTTCGATGAAGATCGCGACGCGGTTGATCGCGAACGCCGAGATGAAGTACAGCCCGGTGACCGCGAGGTAGATCTCGATGCCGCGCGAGGTTTCTTCCTGGGCCTGCATCGCGAACATCGTCAGCTCGGCGATGCTGATCGCGAACGCCACCGACGAGTTCTTGACGATGTTCATTGACTCGCTCGTGAGCGGCGGCATGACGATGCGAAACGCCATCGGCAGCAGCACGTAGCGGTAGGTCTGCGGCAGCGTCAAGCCCATGGCCAGACCCGCGTAGCGCTGGCCCTTGGGCAGGGCCTGGATGCCGGCCTTGACCTGCTCAGAGATGCGCGCCGAGGTGAAGAAGCCGAGCGCGAATACGACCAGCACCAGGCTGGGCACGCCGCGCAGCACGAGAAAGATCGACGGAATCACGTGGTACCAGAGAAAGATCTGGACCAGCAGCGGGATGTTGCGGAAAAGCTCGGTCCAGCACTCACCGACTGCGACCAGCCACTTGTTGGGCGTCGTGCGCAGAATGCCCATCAGCGAACCAACGACCAGCGCCACGATCAGCGACAGCACGGCTACCGCCAGCGTCCAGCCCCAGGCCGACATCAGCCATTCGAGGTAGGTGCGGCCTCCGCCCGTGTCCTGCAGGAACACCTGCCAGTCCCATTTTCCCAACGCGTACTCCCCGGCAAAACAAAAGCGCGGCGCGAAGAGGCTTCACGCCGCGCTGTCGACCCAATGTAAGCAATCTTTGCGCCCACAGGCGCTAGGACTTACCTCAAGCTTGGTCAAGGCTTGTCGATGACGAATCACTTCTTCAGGTAGTCCTCTAGCGGCTTGTCGTTTGGGTTCGCCCACGCCGCCTTGGTCGCTTCGGACGCTGGCATGTTGAGCTTGGTGTTGGTCGGCGGGATCGGCTGCATGAACCACTTGTCGTACAGCTTGGCGACCTCGCCGCTCTTGACCATCGCCTTGACGCTGTCGTCGACCGCCCTTTTGAACGCCGGGTCGTCCTTGCGCATCATGATGCCGATCGGCTCGACCGACAGCACCTCGCCGACGATCTTGTAGTCGCCCGGGCTCTTGGCCTTGGCAATGCTGCCAGCCAGGATCTGGCCGTCCATCACGAACGCGTCGGCGCGGCCCGATTCGAGCAGCAGGAAACTGTCGGCGTGGTCCTTGCCGAACAGCTCTTTGAAGTCGACGCCAGTGGCGCGCTCATGCTTGCGCAGCAGCTGGACCGAGGTCGTACCGGTCGTCGTTGCGACGGTCTTGTTGGCGAGCTGGGTAATGTTGGTGATGCCCGAAGCGGCCTTCACCGCGATGCGCACTTCCTCGACGTAGAGCGTGGGCGCGAAGGCCACGTCCTTCTGGCGCGTCGCGTTGTTGGTGGTCGAGCCGCACTCGAGGTCGACGGTGCCGTTCTGCACCAGCGGGATGCGGTTCTGCGAGGTCACCGGCTGGTACTTGATGTCCAGCTTGGCCAGGCCGAGCTGCTTCTGGATGTCGGCGAAGACTTTTTGGCACACGTCGTGGTGGAAGCCCGTGTACTTGCCGTCGCCCAGCGTGTAGGCCAGCGCGCCGGAGGACTCGCGCACGCCCATCGTGGCGCTGCCGCTGTCCTTGATCTTCTTCAGCGTGTCGTTCGCCTGCGCGTGCACGGCGCCGATCGCGAGCAGGGCGGCGGCGGCCGCCACGGTGTTGGCGATCATCGATTTCTTCATACGAACTCCTACAGAGGTTGAAATGCACACATCGAAATTTTACCGAGCACAGTGCATACCGCAGCGCGTACATGCCCGCGAAGCGAGGTTTAGGCGCGCCGCCGCTCAGGCGCGTCGCTTGGGCGACTCACTCGGGGACCCGATCGGTCGGGTATTTCCAGAAGTCCTTGAGCAGGTAGTTCATCGGCAGGTTCAGCGCGGTGTTCCTGGGAGGAATCGGGCGCATGAACCAGCTCTCGAAGATCGCGTGCGCGTCGTGCGAGGCGATCAGCCGCTTCATCTCGTCGTCGACGATGCGCTTGAACGCAGGGTCGTCCTTGGGCAGCATGATGGACAGCGGTTCGATGGTCAGAAACTTGCCGACGACCTTGAGCTTGCTCGGGTCCGCGCTGCCGGCAATCAGGCCGAACAGCAGCACGTCGTCCATCGCGAAGCCGTCGACCTCGCCGAGCTCGACCATCTCTCTCGCGCGCGCATGGTCGGGGGCCTCCAGAATCTGGATGCGCAGCAGGCGTTCACGATTGGCCGCAGCGATGGCCGTCAACGGCGTCGTGCCCTTGGTCGAGACCAGCTTCTTGCCCTCGAAGCCCGCCAGCGAATCGATGCTCGAATCGGCGCGCACCATGAACCGCGCGCCGGTGATGTAGTGCGGCACGGTGAACGCCACTTTCTTGCGACGCTCCGCATTGTTGGTCGTCGAGCCGCATTCCATGTCCGCGCGGCCCTCGACGACCGCCGCGATGCGATCGGCCGGCGTGACGAGCAGGTACTCGACCGGCAGCGCCTTGAGCTGCAGGTTCTTGCGCACCGCTTCTGCGACGCGCAGGCACAGGTCCACCGCGTAACCCATCGGCTTGCGATCAACGACATACGAGAAGGGCACCGACGACTCCCGGTGCGCGATGACGATCTTGCCGCGCTCCTTGATGCGATCCAGCACGGTGCCCGCCGTTGCCAAACTCCCGGCGAGTACGAGTGCCGCGCTCAGCGCGGCATTCACAAGAGATTTCATCGGGAAGATTATGGTCGCCGGCTTCATGCCGACAGCCTCACCGGCCGAGTCAGCTTCTCCGGCACGAGCAGCGCGTTCATCTCCGCGCGACTCATGATGCCCAACGACTCGGCAACCTCGGCAATGGTTCCGCCCGTGGCGAGCGCGGTCTTCGCAATCATTGCCGCCTTCTCGTAGCCGATGATGGGGTTGAGCGCCGTCACGAGCGTCACGGATTCGGCGACGCGCCTGGCGAGCAGTTCGTGGTTCGCCTGGATTCCTTCGACGCAGTTCACCTGCAGCGTCTTGCACGCGTTGGTCAGGTGGCGCACGCTCTTGTGTATCGCATAGCCCATGATTGGCTCGAAGGCGTTGAGCTGGAGCTGCCCGGCCTCGGACGCCATCGTGATCGTCACGTCGTTGCCGATGACCTCGAACGCGACCTGGTTCATCACCTCGGGAATCACCGGATTCACCTTGCCCGGCATGATCGACGAACCGGCCTGGCGCGCCGGAAGCTTGATGTCGCCGAAGCCGGCCTGCGGCCCGCTGGACAGCAGCCTCAAATCGTTGCAGACCTTGCTGAGCTTGCATGCCACGCGCTTGAGCACGCCCGAGAGCTGCACGAACGAACCAGTGTCCTGCGTCGCCTCGACCAGATTCTCGGCGCGCACGACCGGCACCCCGCTGCCAGTGGCCAGCAGCGGAATCACCATCTCGCCGTAGCCCAGCGGCGCATTGATGCCGGTGCCGATCGCGGTGGCGCCGAGGTTGATTTCGGTGATCAGCGCGCGCGCCTCGCGCAGGCGCGCCTCGTCCTCACCGATCATGATCGCGAAGGCGAGGAACTCCTGGCCCAGCGTCATCGGCACCGCGTCCTGCAACTGGGTGCGGCCGATCTTCAGCACGTTCTTGAACTCGAGCGCCTTGGCCTCGAACGCGCCGCGCAAGTCCGCCATCGCCGCGAGCAGCCCCTCGATGCCGAACCACGCGGCCACGCGCAGCGCGGTCGGGTAGACATCGTTCGTGCTTTGCGACGCGTTGACGTGGTCGTTCGGGTGCAGCTGGTCGTAGCGCCCCTTCGCGAAGCCCATGTGTTCGAGCGCGCGGTTCGCAATGACCTCGTTCGCGTTCATGTTGGTCGACGTGCCGGCACCGCCCTGGATCACGTCGACGACGAACTGCTCGTGCAGCGCGCCGGCAATCACGTCATCGCAGGCGCGCACGATAGCCTGCGCCTGCGCGCTCGTGATCACGCCGAGCTCGGCGTTGGCCTGCGCCGCCGCCTTCTTCACGAACGCGAGCGCGCGCACCAGCTCGGGCATCTGCGCCACCGTCTGCCCGCTGATCGGAAAGTTGGCGACGGCACGCGCACTGTGCACGCCCCAGTAGGCGTCCGCGGGAATCTCCATCTCACCGAGAAAGTCGTGTTCGCGACGGGTTGCGGTGTCGTTCATGTGTCTTACTCCGTACGCGCCACCATGGTCTGGATGATGGTCTCGAGTTGCGGGCTCATCGGCAGGTCCAGGCTCACGCCCGAGGGCAGTTTGCGCAGAAACCAGCGCCTGTAACGACGCTCGATTTCGCCGTCTTCGGCAAGGCTGTGAAAGGTATCGTTGACCAGCTGAGCGAGCTGGGCGTCGCCCTTGCGGTACATGATCCCGTAGGGGTCGTAGGACAGCATGTCGCCCGTCACGACGTAGTCGGCCTGCGCCTTGTTCTGCGCGAGCAACCCGTAAAGCAGCACGTCGTCGGTCGCGAACGCATCGACCTGGCCGGCCTGGAGTTGCGCGAACGACGCCGCGTGATCCTCTGCCACGCTCAGGATCATGTCGATCTTGAACTTGACGGCCAGCTCGCGCATCGTCTTGTCGTTGGTGGTACCAGCGGTGACGACCACCTTCTTGCCGACCAGATCGCGGAACGACTTGATCGACGAGCCCTTCTTCACCAGCAGCTTGGTGCCCGAGACGAACATCGTCGGCGAAAAACTCACCTGCTTTTGGCGCTCGAGGTTGTTGGTGGTCGAACCGCACTCCAGATCGACCTGGCCGCTGACGACCGCCGCAATGCGCGACTCCGACGTCACCGGCTGCCACTTGATCGTGATGTCGCGGCCGACCTCTTCGCTGATCGCGTCGACCAGCAGTTTGCACAGGTCGATCGAGTAGCCCATCGGTTTACCGCGCACCGAGCGGTACGAGAACGGGATCGACGACTCGCGGTGGCCGATCGTGATCGAGCCCGATTCGCGCACCTTGGCCAGTGTGCCGACCAGCTGAGGTGGCGCCGTCTGCGCGCCGAGCTGCAGCGCGGCCAGCGTCATCAGGACCACGGCTGCGAACTTGACAACGATGAAAGCGCGTTTCATCGCAACCTCAGGCGGGAATTGGGTGCGCGTGAGCCGTGGCCTCGGCATCGATCGTGCGCAGGTTGGCCGCGGCCGCATCCTCCGACAGAAGTTCACCCTCCCACTTCGCGACAACGGCGGTGGCGATCGAATTGCCCACTGCGTTTGTCGCCGAGCGGCCCATGTCGAGGAAGGTGTCCACACCCAGGATCAGCAGCAGCCCGGCCTCGGGGATGCTGAACTGATTCAGCGTCGCGGCGATCACGACCAGCGAGGCGCGCGGCACGCCGGCCATGCCCTTGGAGGTCATCATCAGGATCAGCAGCATCGTGATCTGCGTGCCGATGGGCAGGACGATGCCGTAGGCCTGGGCGATGAACAGCACGGCGAAGGTGCAGTACATCATCGAGCCGTCGAGGTTGAACGAGTAGCCCATCGGCATCACGAAGGCCGAGATCTTGCGCTTCACGCCGAAGCGGTCGAGCGCATCGAGGATCTTCGGGTACGCGGCCTCCGAGCTGGCGGTCGCGAACGACAGCAAGAACGCTTCCTTGATCAGCACCAGCAGCTTGAACACGCGCGGCCCGAGAAACACGAAGCCGGCCGCGATCAACACCGCCCAGAGCAGGAACAGACCGAGGTAGAAGTCGCCCATGAATACGGCGAACTTCACGAGGATCTCGAGGCCGTTCACTGCCACCGTCGCGGCCATCGCCGCCATCACGGCCAGCGGTGCGAGCTTCATCACATAGCCGGTGATCTTGAGCATCGCGTGCGAGAGCTCGTCGATCGCGGCGACCAGGGTCTTGGCCTTCTCGCCCAAAGCAGCGAGCGCGACGCCGAAGAACATCGAGAACACGACGATCTGCAAGATCTCGTTGTTGGCCATCGCCTCGGCGAAGGACTTCGGCACCAGGTGGCTGACGAAATCCTTCAGCGTGAACTTGCTCGTGGCCAGGTTCGCAGACGCGCCGATGTCCGGCAGCGGCAGGCCTAGGTTCTTGCCCGGCTCGAGCAGGTTGGCCATGATCAGGCCGAGGATCAGCGAGATCAGCGACGCGGTGATGAACCAGCCCAGCGCCTTGCCGAACACGCGCCCGACCGACGCGGCGTCACCCATGTGCGCGATGCCCACAACCAAGGTCGAGAACACCAGCGGGCCGATCAGCATCTTGATCAGGCGCAGGAACACGTCGGACATGATGGACACGTAGCCGGCGATCTGCGCAGCGGCCTTCTTGTCGGGGAAATTGCTGAAGACCATGTAACCCAGGATGATGCCGATCACCATTGCGATCAG
>JANYBE010000116.1 GCA_025360945.1 Rhizobacter sp.
CGAGATCCGCGGCGCCGGCGAGGTGCTGGGCGACAACCAGAGCGGCAACATGATGGAAGTCGGCTTCCAGCTCTACAACGAGATGCTGGCCGAAGCGGTGCGCGCGCTGAAGGCCGGCGAGGAACCCGATCTGCTGAGCCCGCTGTCGGCCACGACCGAGATCAACCTGCACGCGCCCGCGCTGCTGCCCGACGCGTACTGCGGCGATGTGCACACGCGGCTGAATCTTTACAAGCGGCTCGCGAGCGCGAACACGACAGACCAGATCGACGCAATGCTCGAGGAGGTCACCGACCGCTTCGGCAAGCTCCCGCCACAGGGCCAGACGCTGTTCGACGTGCACCGGCTGCGCGTGCTCGCCAAGCCTTTTGGTGTGACCAAGATCGATGCCGCACCGCGCCTGATGGTCATCAGCTTCAAGCCGAACCCGCCGGTCGATGCAATGCGCATCATCGAGCTGGTGCAGAAGAACCGCCACATCAAGCTCGCGGGCAACGACAAGTTGCGCATCGAGCGCGATACGCCCGAGGCGAAAGATCGCGCCCAACTGATCCGCGACGTGCTGCGTTCGCTGGGCACGCCGAAACAGACCACTCCTGCCTGACCATGGCCCACGAACACCTCCCCGGTCTTTTCATTCGCGGCGTCAACCCGCCCCTGCGTCTTGCCGACTACGGATTGGTCGCGTTCGACATGGACTCGACGCTGATCAACATCGAGTGCGTCGACGAGATCGCCGAGGCCGCGGGCCGCAGGGCCGAGATTGCCGCGATTACCGAAGCCGCAATGCGCGGCGAGATCGCCGACTACAAAGAGAGCCTGCGGCGGCGGGTTGCGTTGCTCAAGGGCGTGCCCGAGAGCGCGCTGCACACGGTGTATTCGCATCACCTGCAGCTCAACCCCGGCGTCGAGCGCTTCGTGCAGACCTGTCGCGCCGCGGGCCTGGCAACGCTGCTCGTCTCGGGCGGCTTCACTTTCTTCAGCGACCGCATCCGCGAGCGCCTGCAGCTCGGCGAAGCGCGTGCCAACGTGCTCGAGATCGAAGACGGCGTGCTGACAGGTCGGCTTGTCGACCAGCCCTGGGGCGACATCGTCGACGGCGACGAGAAGCGCCGTACCGTGCTTGCGAGTTGCGCGCGACTCGCGATCGAACCGTCGCAGGCGATCGCCGTCGGCGACGGTGCGAACGACCTGCCGATGATGGGCGCGGTGGGGCTGAGCATCGCCTACCACCCGAAGCCGGCAGTGCGCGAACGCGCGATGATCTCGATCATCCACGGCGGCCTGGACCGCGCGCTCGAGGTCCTGCGCTAGCGGCCAGGCGGCCTGGGGTCCGAACCACGCTGAGACCATGAAGCATCTGCTGGACAACATCGCCTGGCACACACTTACCGGGTCGCACGCGCACTGCGCGGCAGGAGCCGGTGACGCGCGTCGCTACGCGCGCGGCTTCTCGCCGATCGTCGGCTTCACCCACGCCGAGCAACCCGACTTCGAGGCCCTCGCGCCCCACTGTGAGCCCCGCGAACACGTCTACTGCATCGGCTGGTCGGGTGCCGCTCCCGCCGGCTGGCAAATTGACGTCGACGCCACTATGTTCAGCATGGTGTGGGAGGCGGCCATGCCTGAGGCCGACGCAGCCCCCGAAGCGATCCGGTTGGGACCGCAGCACGCTGCACAGGCGATGGCGCTCGCCACCCTGACCCGACCCGGCCCGTTCGGCCCGCGGACCCTTGAACTCGGCGACTACTTCGGCTGCTTCGACGGCGATCGCCTCGTGGCGATGGCCGGCGAGCGCATGGCTGCAGGTGCGCTGCGCGAGGTCAGCGGTGTCTGCACGCACCCCGACGCACAGGGCAAGGGTTTCGCGCGGCGCCTCATGCTCAAGCTGATACGCCGCCAGATGCAACGCAACGAGTTGCCGTTTCTTCACGTCATGCGCGACAACGTTAACGCCCGCGCGCTGTACGCGCGCATGGGCTTCGGCGTCTATCGCGAGTCGATCGTGCGCGTCATCTCGCGCTGCTGACGACGGGCAGCAGCCCGCGCTCGGCGAATACCTGCTTCGCGGTGAACGCCGCGTTCAATGCCGCCGGGAAGCCGGCGTACAGTGCCATCTGGATGATCACCTCGACGACCTCGGCTGGCGTGCAACCGACATTGAGCGCGCCGTTCACGTGCACCCTGAGTTGCGGCTGCGCATGGCCGAGTGCGGCCAGTCCCGCCACGGTCGCCAGTTCGCGCGTTCGCAAGTCCAGTCCGGGCCGGCTGTAGACATCGCCGAAGCCAAACTCGATCACGTAGCGCGCGAGGTCGGGCGCGACATCCTTCAGCACATCGACGACGTGTTGTCCGCCCTCGCCGTCGACCTCGGCGAGCCGCAGGCTGCCGCGTATGTAGCGTTCGTCGTTCATCTCGAAGTCCTTCGTTCATTGCATCAAGACCTGAACGGTAGGAGTTCGAGCGCGCTCTAAGTCAAGGCCGTTGTCGCTTCTTCGATCAGGCCGTCGTAGATCACGATTTTCTGGCGCACGACGCGCAGGTGCGCCTGCTGCGCGCGCAGCGCAGCGGCGAGCCGGTCGGCGTGCTGTACCAGCATGGCCTTGCGCTCGCCCAGTGTGCTGTCTCCCCGTCCACGCAACTCGGCGTAGCACAGCATCTCGCCAATGCCCATGCCGGTGCTGCGCAGCCGGTGCAGGAACTCGACCCACTCCACATCGCGCGACCCGAAGTCGCGATGGCCGTTGCCCTGCCGCGTGACGCTGCCGAGCAGGCCGATGCGCTCGTAGTAGCGCAGCGTGTGGGCGCTGAGGCCGCAGCGCTTGGCGAACTCGGCGATGTTCACTCGGGTGTCGGCATCACGACGATGCCGTCCTCGTCGGCGACCAGCCATTCGCCGGGCAGGATCCACACGCCGTGGATGTGCAGGGCGATGTCGCGCTGGCCTTGGTTGCGGCGTTCAGTAGGCATCGGGATGAGCCCGAGCGCGCGGATGCCGACATCGCACTGGACGAGCTCGGCACTGTCGCGGACGCAGCCGTCCACGACGATGCCGGCCCAACCGTTCTTGGCGGCGTCGGCGGCGATGTTGCCGCCGACCAGCGCGCGCCGGAAGGAGCTGCCGCCGTCGACGACGAGCACGCGGCCGAGGCCCGGTTCCTCGAGCGCGGCCTTGACGAGCGAGTTGTCCTCGAAGCACTTGACAGTGCTCACGACACCGGCGAAGCGCACCCGCTTGCCGTAGTTCTGGAACGACGGCGGCAGCACGCGAAAGCTGCCGTCGTGGTCAGTCTTGTGCAGGTCGCACAGGTCGCCGGTCACGAGAATCGGAGTGCTCATGCGTTGGTCACTTTCTTGATCAGGGGTTTCACGTCGGAGCGCAGCGGCGGCAGCATCGCCTGGTGCTCGCGCGCCGGATTCAGGATGATGGACGTCGCTGTCTCGGTCAACAGGCAGAATTTGGTGACGACGGCGTCGAGGTGACTCACGTCGATCACGGCTATCTCGAGCACCCAGCTGTCGTCGCCGGTCACGTTGTAGGCATTGATGCACTCGGGCGTGTGCTGCACGAGCTTGACGACGCGCGCGTAGTCAGCGCGGCCGACGCGGATGATCGCGCGAATGCCGTAGCCGAGCTTGGCGAGATTCACGGTCGCGCGGTAACCGCTGATGACGCCCGCCGCCTCGAGCTTGCGCACGCGCTCGGTCACCGCGGGCTGACTCAAGTGCACGCGCCTGCCGAGATCGGCCATCGTCAGCCGCGCGTCGGCCTGCAGCTCGGCGAGGATACGGATGTCGTGCGCGTCGAAATCCGGTTTTAAGGTAGAAGCCATGAAACTCCGTTGAACCAAAGGCATTGTGCGCCTACAAGCTTCATATGATCATGGAAATTTGGATCGAGCGTTCATACGATGCAGACCATGAAGACGCTCGCCTCGCCTGCTCCTCGCCCTGTCACGCTTCTCGGCTTGCCGCCACTGATCGCGTTGTGCCTCGCCGCCACGTGGCTGGTCTGGGGCTCGACCTACCTCGCGATCAAGTTCGCGCTGCTGAGCTTCCCGCCGTTCCTGCAGATGGGCACGCGCTTTCTCGCCGCGGGTGCGCTTCTGATGGTCTGGATGCGCTGGCGCGGCGCGCTCTGGCCCGACCGCGCCCATTGGTGCAACGCGCTCGTGATCGGCACGCTGATGCTGGGCGGCGGCATAGGCGGCACGGCGTATGCCGAGCTCACGGTTGGATCCGGCCTGGTCGTCGCCTTCATCGCGGTCGTGCCGCTGATGATCGCGGCGCTGAACCTGCTGTGGGGCGTGCGGCCGCGCGCGCTCGAAACGGCCGGCATCGTGGTGGGCCTGGCCGGGGTGCTGATGCTGACGCAGGGCGCGGGCTTTCAAGCCTCGACCGCCGGGCTGAGCGCGATCGCGCTGGCATGCACAAGCTGGTCGCTCGGCAGCGTGTTGAGCCAGCGCACGCTGCCGCTCGCGCCCGGCGCAATGGGCTTTGCGAGCGAGATGCTATGCGGTGGCGCCGTGCTGATGGCGATGTCGGCACTGCACGGCGAGGCGCCGGTGTGGCCGCCACAGCCGGTGGCGCTCATCGCGTGGCTCTACCTCGTCGTCTTCGGTTCGCTGATCGCGTTCAACGCCTACATGCTGCTGCTCGCACGCGCACCGGCTGCGCTGGCGTCTAGCTATACCCTCGTGAATCCGGTGATCGCGATGCTGCTCGGCGTCGCGATCGCGGGCGAGCAGGTCACGTACTTCGAGTGGATCGCCGTCGGCGTGGTGCTCGCGGGCGTGCTATTGCTGCTGTGGCGGCGCGCGCGCTGAACCTCAGCCGCGTCTGCGCGCCACCGCGCGGATCGCGGCGAGCGTCGTGCGCGAGGTGCTGATATCGGCATCCAGCTTCACGTGGATCAGCGTCGGCCGGTCCGCGGCCAGCGCGGCGGCGAATACGGGCTCGAACTCCGCTGTTGCCGTGACGTGGTCGGCACGCCAGCCATAGGCGAGAGCGAGCGCGCAAAAGTCCGGGTTGAACAGGTCGCTGCCGCTGACGCGCCCCGGGTACTCGCGTTCCTGGTGCATGCGGATCGTGCCGTAGGTGCCGTTGTCGACGACGATGACGATCAGCCTGCCGCCTGCCCTGCCGGCGCGGTAACCGGTCGCGGTGGCGAGTTCCTGGCCCGTCATCAGGAAGTCACCATCACCGGCGATGTTGATCACGGTGCGCAGCGGGTACAGCAGCGACGCCGCCACTGCAGCCGGCACGCCGTAGCCCATTGCGCCCGAGGTCGGCGCGAGCTGCGTGCGCCCGCCGTGCTGCAGGCCCGGGTAGCGGTAGAAGCGGTGCAGCCAGCCGCTGTAGTTGCCGGCACCGTTGGTGAGCACGCTGTCGCTTGGCGCGAGGCGCTGAACCGTCTTCACGAGTTCGGCCATGTCCAGCGGCTCGACCGGCACCGGGTCATGGTTAGCTTCGTAGTCGGCGTGTGCCTGCGCCGTCCACGCACCCCACGGCAGCTCGGGCGGGGGCGCGAGCGTCTCGAGCGCCTTCGCGGCGCAGGCCATCGCCGATTGCAGCATTAGATCGGCGGCGTAGACGCGGCCCAGCTCTTCGGGTCCCGCGTGAACGTGGATAAGCCTCTGCGCCGGCCGCGGCGCCCGCAGCAGCGTGTAGCCGCCGGTCGTCATCTCACCCAGACGGGGGCCGACAGCCAGGATCAGATCGGCCTCCTTGACGCGCGCCGCGAGCTTCGGGTTGATACCAATGCCGACATCGCCGGCGTAGTTCGAATGCGCGTTGTCGAACAGATCCTGAAAACGAAACGCGCAGCCGACCGGCAGATTCCAGGCCTCGGCGAAGCGCTGCATCGCATCCACCGCGCCCGCGTCCCAGCCGCTGCCACCGACGATCACGAACGGTCTCTTCGCCGCAAGCAACAACGTGCGCA